>JACCSE010000376.1 GCA_013813145.1 Gemmatimonadales bacterium | reverse complement strand
CCCCCCCCCCCCCCCCGAGAAGATGGCTCATCCCGAGCGCAGCGAGCGACCTACTCCGCGGGTATCGAACCCCGGGCAAGTAGGTCCCTCGCGGCGCTCGGGATGAGGTATTCTCTCGGTGCTCAGGTGCGTTGTTGCTGCCCCTCTGCCCCCCTGACCCGCCGCCCCGCTAACCCCAGCCCCCAGACCCACACGAGCCAGCTCACCACTTGCCCCCAGCCCATGCTCCTCCAGGCCTCCCAGACCACCCCCAGCGGCGTGAGCAGGGTCGGCCAGAGGCTGTCCGGCCGGAGCCGGTGACGCTCGACGATCTGGACCGCCTCGAAGCCTTCCCGGAGCCGCGCCAGAATTCCGGCGCAAGGGCTTTCCGCCGCCTGCCGCCACCCCGGCGCATCCACCAGGTTCCACACCATACTCGTCGCTCCCCAGCCGTGGTGGTCGCTCACCCCGACGACGAACCGGTCGGCCCGCCGGGCGAGGGCGGCGACCGAGTCGCGCTGGGCCCGGGTGATCTCGTTGGCCTTGGGCGCGGCGTTTACGATCTCGAAGCCGTCCAGGCCCGCCGCCACCAGCGTATCCAGCCGGTCCCAGTGGTTGCGCACGTACTCCGGGATCGACGCGAGCGAGATCGCGCCGTAGGCCGCCTCGCTGGTCCGGAGCAGCTCGAGGAGACCCGTCAGCCCGCCGTACCGACCGCGATCCACCGGCATGCTGTCGCCCAGCAGCACGACGTGGGCGCGCCAAGCGCTCACTTCGATCCCGGGGCAGCCGATCGCGAGCCCAGGCCCGCTCGCCAGCGGTCCGACGGTGTTATGGTCCGTGATGAACGCGGCGTCGTACCCCGCCTGGCGATGCCAGCGCAGGTTGGCCGGCACGTCGTAGTCGTCCATTACCGTCCCCGCGACGTCATGAGAGCGGTTGGTATGGGTGTGGAAGTCGACCACGATCCGGTCGGGCCCCGTGCCGGCCAGCGCCGCCATGGGCCGGTGCCAGAGCAGTCCTGCCGCGATGAAAACTGCGAGCGCCGCGATGCCCAGCAGGAACGCACCGAGCTCGCGGCCCGGCGTAGTGCCTTGCCGCGCGAGTGCCCGGACCACCCGCCAGAGCACGAAGAGCGGCAGCAGGCCGGTCAGGAACCCCTTCAGCCGGCTCAGGCTGAGCATCGAGACGCCATCCCACAGAGTAAAGAGCGGGGCGGCAACCAGGTGCGACCAGGGCAGCGTAAGGCGCAGTCCCTGGGGAAGCGGCACTCCCAGAGGATCGGACAGCGAAGGCTCCGCCCAGGCCCGCGCGAGCGCGAGGCCAAGCGTGAGAGCGAGCGGGAGGGAGAGCGCGACGCGAGTCCGGCGCTGAGTCATTCATTCACGGATCGGGGAGCAGCGAATATACCCGGAGGACGAGGGACGATGGCGGACGAGGATTTTCTGGACGAGGAGTTTCCCCTTGGGGACGGCACGGCCGATATGGCGGCCGAGGTGCACTGTCCCTATTGCGGTGAAGTGAACGAGATCGGGTTGGATCCGGGCAGCGGCGCCAGCCAGGACTACGTCGAGGACTGTCAGGTGTGCTGCCGGCCGTGGCGGGTGCTGGTGACCTACGGGCCCGACGGCGCGGCGGACGTCCTGGTGGAGCCGGAAGAGCTTACGTAGGGTGGCGGGGCTACTCGTAGCGCAGCGCCACGATCGGATCGAGCCGGGCCGCCCGGCGCGCCGGCCAGATCCCGAAGAACAGTCCCACCACCGCGCTGAACCCGAACGCCACCGCCACGGCCAGCGGGGAGATCAGCGTGTTCCACTGCATCACCCGGGAGAGCAGTACCGCCGTGCCGGTGCCCAGCAGGATGCCGAATCCCCCGCCGAGCAGGCAGAGCGCCAGGGCCTCGACCATGAACTGAAGCAGGATGTCGCGCCGGGTGGCACCGAGCGCCTTGCGCACCCCGATCTCCCGGGTTCGCTCGGTCACCGACACCAGCATGATGTTCATGATCCCGATGCCGCCCACCAGGAGGCTTACCGCCGCGATGCTCGCGAGCAAGGTGGTGAACACCTCTGTCGCCTGCTGCTGGGTGGCGAGGATATCCTGTTGGTTGCGGATGACGAAGTCGTTCTCGCCGCCGGGCCGAATCTTGTGCTCCCGCCGCAGCACCCGCTCCAGGTCCACCATCCCCCGCTCGATCGGTACGCCTTCCGCCACCTTCACCGAGAGCGACCGGAGCCGGTCGCTTCCGGTCAGGCGGTAGCGGGAGGTCTCCAACGGTATCAGGATCTGCTCGTCCGGATTGCCGAACCCGCCCGCCGCGCCCTTCTCGCTCAGGACACCGACGATCTCGAAAGGAATCCCCCGGATCAGGATCGTCTGGTGGATCATCCCAGCCGCGTTGCCACCGAGCATCCGAGGGACCGCGGCGCCGAGCACGGCGTGGCGCTGCCGCGCTTCCCCGTCGCCCGCGGTGAACATCCGGCCGAAGGGAAGGGTGTAGTTCCGGACGCTGATGTATTCCGGCGTGGTGCCGACCACGTTCAGGTTGCTGTTCTGGTTGCCGTACTTCACCTGGAATGGCGACTGCATTTCGGGCACGACCGCCTCGAGCAGGCTCGCGTCTCGCTCCAGCGCGCGCCAATCGTCCATGCTGAGGATGGTCCGGTCGGTAATGCGCACACCGCCCATGCGGCCCTGGCCGGCGTAGACGCTGAAGACGTTGGCGCCGAGCGCCGCGATCCGCTCTTCGACCGCCCGCTGCGCTCCGCTGCCGAGCGCCACCATGGTGATGACCGCCGCGACTCCGATGATGATCCCCAACATGGTGAGCATCGATCGGAGGGCGTTGGCCCGGATGGACTGATACGCGGCCGCGACCGTCTCGCCGACCTGCATCTCAGCGCCCGCCAGCACCGGGAGCGCGCGGGTTCCCGGCGCCGCTTCCCTGCTGTTGTTGCTGCATGCCGGGCACCGCGCCACCGCCGGTGATCCGGTTGACCCGCTCCCGCGCCTCGTCCTGCGATTGCACCAGGCTCGCGCTGGGCAGGATGAGCACCGAGTCGGTCGGGTTGAGCCCGCTCACCACCTCGCTGTAGTCGAGATCGGTGAGCCCGGTCTGCACCCAGACGGGGATGGGCCCTTCCGGCCGTTGGGCGAAGACGATGTATCGGCCGCCGAAGACGCCGCTGTTGCCGCCGCCCGCCCGGGGCCGCGGGCGAGGCCGGGGCCTGGCACCCGCCGGCGATCCGCCGAGCGAGGCCTGGCTCTCGGCCAGCAGG
>JACCSE010000278.1 GCA_013813145.1 Gemmatimonadales bacterium | reverse complement strand
GACCAATAGCTGATAGCCGATAGCCGATAGCCGACAGCCTCCAGCCTTTCAGCGGATCACGAATGCAGACTACGCTGGCCGCGATCGCGGTCGTCACCGTCGGATACATCCTCGCCTATCTGCTGTTCGACAGGCTGCGGGATCGATACGGGTACGTGGGGGGCGCCGAGTATGTCCTGATCGGCGTCCTTCTGGGCCCCAAGGTGACCGGGCTGCTCGATGCCCGGCAGGTGCAGGATCTCACTCCGCTGGTGAGCCTCGCCCTGGGCTGGTTAGGGATGCTGCTGGGCACCTACTTCCGCCTGCCCACCATGGCCCTGATCGACGGCGAGCACATGCGAATCGCCTTCGGCGAAGCCGTCGCGACCTTCGGCGTGGCACTCGCGGCGCTGCTGGCGGTCTTCCGTTACCTCGCGGGCTCGCCCTGGCCTGAGGCGGTGGTTCAGGCGGTCACGCTCGCCGCCGTGGCGACGCTGAGCTCTCCCGCGGCGGTGGACGCGGTGGTGGACCGCACCCGCAGCCGGAGCCGGATCCTTCCCGTCCTTCAACTCACCGCTCGGATCGATGCCCTCATTGCCGTGGTGGCCTTCGGGCTGGTGCTTGCGGTCGTGCACCAGGGAGTGGTGGCACCGGACGTCCGGCCACCCACCCGGACCGAGTGGGCGGTCATCAACCTCGGGGTGGGCGTCGCCAGCGGGGTGCTCTTCCACCTTTTCCTCGGCCCGCGCGGGCACCTCGATGAAGGCCGGCTGTTCGTGGCGCTCGCCGGCGCGATCGTCGTCGCCAGCGGGGCGAGCTACTACCTGAACCTCTCGCCCATCTACACCAACCTGGTCCTCGGCTTCATCCTGGCGAACAGCGGGAGCGCCCACCGCGACGTCACCCGGCTTCTGCTCTCCACCGAGCGCCCGGTGTACCTCGCCCTCCTCCTTTTCGCCGGGGCCGCCTGGAGTCCCGGGACGGTGGACCTCCTGTTCATCGCTCCGCTGTTCGTGGTCGTCCGGCTGGCTGCCCGGTTCCTGGGCGGCCTGGTGGCGGGCAGCTACGCGGCGTCCCCGGAGCTGCGCACGCCGGATCTTGGACGCGGCCTCCTGGCGCAGGGGGGGATCGGCGTGGCGATCGCGCTCAACTATTCCCAGGTCTACCCGGAGCTTGCGCCGGCCACGCTGCTCACCGCCACCCTGCTCTCCGTCCTGCTCTTCGAGATCGTGGCGAGCCGGGAGGCGTCGACCTGGCTCAACTCCCTTCAAGAGCGGGGCGGCGAGGCTGCCGGAGACGGGTCGCTCGAGTCCCCGGTGCAGGGCCGATGATCCGTCGGCTGGTAGTGCTGGCGCTCCTGGTCGGGGGAGCCGTCCTGCTGGCGCCGCTCCGGGTGCCCACCGAGGGAGTCATCGCCCCCCGCTCGCTTTTCCTGTTCGGGATCCTTCTGCTGACCGCTGACACCTTCGGCGAGGTCGCGCACGACCTTCGAGTGCCCCGGCTGGTGGGATATCTCGTGGCAGGGCTTGCCCTGGGGCCGTCGGTCTCGGGCATCGTCCCGGCGGGCGTGCTGGAGGACCTGGCGATGATGAAGCGGCTGGCCGTCGGGCTCATTGGCCTGCTGGCGGGAGCCGAGCTGCGAGTGGCGGACCTGCGCCAGCGCTACCGGCAGATCCTCTGGATCCTGGGCCTTCAACTGGGTCTGGTGCTGGTCGTGCTCACGGCCGGAGCGCTGCTCGGTCGGCCGTGGATCCCGTTCCTGCAGCAACTCGAGGCGGCTCCGCTCCTGTTCGTTGCCTTGCTCTTCGCCGCTACGCTCAGCGTGAACTCGCCGATGGTCACACTGGCGCTCCTGACCGAGACCCGCGCCGCCGGCCCACTCGCCAAGACTACCTTGGGCGTCGTTCTGGTCGCCGATGTCGTGGTCATTCTCCTCTTCACCGCGGCGTTCAGCCTCGCGCAGGCGAGCCTCGGTGGCCAGACGGAAGGCGCACCCCAGATCCTTTCCCACCTCCTGCTCGAGGTGCTCGGATCCATCCTGGCGGGGGCCATCGTCGGCGGGGTGCTCACCCTTTACCTGCGATTCGTCAAGCGGGAGCTGGTCGTGTTCGCCATCGTGGTGGTGTTCGCCACGGCAGCGGCGGCTGAGGCCCTGGGCTTCGAGCTCCTGCTCAGCCTCCTGGTGGCGGGGTTCCTGGTGGAGAACGTCGCGCCGGTGCGTGCGGAACCGCTGGTGGACACGTTGCATCAGATGGCCGTCCCGGTATTCGTGGTCTTTTTCGCCATCGCGGGCGCTGAGCTGTACGTGCGGGAGTTCGCCGCGATCTGGCCTCTGGTGTTGTCGGTGGCGCTGCTCCGGATGGGGGCGATCGCGGTGGGCGCCCGGGCGGGGGGCCGGGTGTCAGGGGCGGAACCGGAGGTGACCCAATTCGTCTGGACCGGCCTCGTCTCCCAGGCCGGTGTGGCGCTTGGCCTGGCGACGATCGTGGCCGATCGGCTTCCGGTCGTAGGACTCGCCATGCAGACGTTGATCGTCGGGGTCATCGCCTTCAACGAATCGGTGGGGCCGGTCCTGTTCCGCCGGGGTCTGGAGCGGGCGGGGGAGATCGTGGTCAGGTGAGGGGCTGCCCGTCGGCTGCGTGGCCGCTACCCTTGCGGTCCTTAGGAATGGACCGGGCTTGTAACCCCGTTGTGCCGCTCAGGATATGAGGCCGAAAAGGGGTTGACACCGGGCTCTGCCGCCGTAGATTGTGCATCCTGCTTAAGGCCTGGGGCCGGGGCCCTCCGGCTGGGATTTTCAGGGTGGGGCATGAGGGGCGGGGCGGCGAAGACCGAGCATCGATCTCCGTACCATCCTCTTGACAGACCAGCTTGGCTTCGGTATATTATCGGGCTCCGGAATAGCTGGCGGGTGGTGGGGCGGCGGCGCAGGCGAATTGATTCGCATTTCGGCGTTTACCCACTTGACCCAATCGTAGGAGCCGGCTATCATTGTGGGCTATCGGCAAAGTTATTTTTGCCGGTCGGATTTCTGCTCTTTGACAAGTGATGTGAGCTAGATGTGATGGGAGTGCGGACCCATTGATCCGGACGGACACAGAGGCCGTTTGGAGAGGGTTTAAACTCTGATTTTCGTGATTCGGACGACAGAAACCAGGTCGTTCGGCTAGAGCTGTTCAAATTTCCAAATCATTGGAGAGTTTGA
>JACCSE010000276.1 GCA_013813145.1 Gemmatimonadales bacterium | reverse complement strand
GTCGAGCGCCTCGCCGCCGAGCGCGCGATCGACGTGGGTACGGCGGGGCTGGAGGTGCTGGATGGCCTGTGGGACGAGGCAAAGGCGGCGGAGTAGCGCGGTGGAGGAGGATCGGGGGGCAACGGCGCACCATACCTCATCCCGAGCGCCAGCGAGGGACCTACTCGACCGGAGTTCGACGCTCGCGGAGTAGGTCCCGCGCTGCGCTCGGGATGAAGTACCTTCCGCCCCCCTGCCCCCCTGCCCTACGGATACAACCGATGTATCTGCCGCGGAAACGCGATCGCCTCTCGAATGTGCGGAATCCCAGCGATCCAGGCCACCGTCCGCTCGAGCCCCAGTCCGAACCCCGCGTGCACAAAGGTCCCGTACTTCCTGAGATCCAGATACCAGCGGTACCGCTCGGGATCGAGGCCCTGCTGATGGATCCGCGCGAGGAGCTTGTCGTAGTCGTCCTCCCGCTGCGAGCCGCCGATGATTTCGCCGTAGCCCTCGGGCGCGAGGCAGTCGTTGTTGAGCACGGTCCTCGGATCAGCCGGGTTTTCCTTCATGTAGAAGGCCTTGACCTCCTTGGGGTAGTTGTAGACCAGCACCGGCCGGTCGTAGTCCTTCGCCAGCAGGGTCTCGTCGTCGCCGCCCAGGTCGGTGCCCCAGGTCATGTCCGACCCGAGCCCGTTGAGCCGGGCGACCGCGTCGGTGTAGGAGATCCGGGGGAATGGAGGCTGGACCCGCTCCAGCGGCGCGGTATCGCGCTCCAGCTCCTTCAGCTCCTCCTTGCGCCGGTCCAGCACCCTGGCGACGATATAGCTGACGAACGACTCCTGCAGCCGCATGTTGGCGTCGGAGTCGTTGAAGGCCACCTCGGGCTCCACCATCCAGAACTCGGTCAGGTGCCGCCGGGTCTTCGATTTCTCGGCGCGGAAGGTGGGCCCGAAGCAGTAGACCTTGCCGAAGGCCGCCGCGGCCGCCTCCACGTAGAGCTGGCCGGTCTGGGCCAGGTAGGCCTTGCCGAGGTCGAAGTAGTCGGTCGCGAACAGGTTCCCCGCTTCCTCTCCGATCGCGCCGGTCAGGATCGGCGTGTCCACCAGGGTGAAGCCTTCCTGGTAGAAATAGTCCCGGATCGCCTGCTCGACCTCGTGCCGCACCCGGGCGATCGCCGCCTGGCGCCGGGTTCGGAGCCACAAGTGTCTATGTTCGAACAGGTAAGTCGTCCCATGTTCTTTGGGGGAGATCGGGTAGTCCACGCTGGGCCCCACGACTTCGAGCTCCGTGACGGCCAGCTCGACACCACCTGGAGAACGCGGCTCCTCCCGCACCGCCCCCGTCAGCGTCACGCTGGTCTCCTGGGTGAGCGAGCCGAACGCGTCCCACGTCGCCTCCGGGACCTCATTCTTGGACAGGACTCCTTGCACGTACCCAGAACCGTCCCGCACCACCGCGAACGCGATTTTCCCGCTCGACCGGGTAGTGACCACCCAGCCGCGCAGAGTGACCGTGTCGCCCACGTGCGCACGCAGCTCGCTGATCTGGACCGCCGCCATGCCTCTTCCGCTGTGAAATGGGGGGTGAAGAACGGAGCGTTGAGTCTAGCCCTCGTCCTGGGGGGCGTCAACGCGGCCTGCGTGAACTACCGGCCGGCTCCGCGGCCGCTGAGCGCGGAGACCAGCGCCGGGGCTCCCACCCACGTGTGGAGCGCCCGGGCCGGCCGGCGCTTTACCGGCAACGTCGCCCTGATGGATGGGACGCTCTATGGCGCCGGGGTGGACCGCAAGGTGTACGCGGTGGACCTGGCCAACGGACAGGTGCAGTGGTCCCAGCGTCTGTCCGGCCTCGTGGCGGGCGGAGTGCTGGTCTCGGGAGACACCGTGTTCGCCGCCAGCTCCCGGCCCGACGGCCGGGTGTACGCCCTGGATCGGGAAACCGGCCGGCGGCTCTGGCGGGAGAAGACCGGAGCGGTGGGCGCCCCGCTGGCGCTCTCCGAGGGCGTGCTGGTCGTCGCGACCCAGCGAGGCGATGTCATCGGCATCGGCGCGGCCGCGGGTGAGACCCGCTGGCGGCGCAGACTCGGCACCTCGCGAGTGGCTCCGGTGGAAGTAGCTCAGGGCGCGGTGGTCGTCGCCACGGTGGATTCGGTATTTCGCCTCGGCGCGGCCGACGGCCTCGTCACCCACCGCACCGGCTCTCCGGGAACGATCCTCTCGCATTGGGTCAGGGTCGGCGGTGCACTCGTCGCCGGCACGACCGATTCTCAGGTCGTGGCGCTGGATCCGTCGAACCTCGCCCTTCAGTGGAGCGTCCACGTGGACGCGCCGGTGCTCGATGCTCCGGCCGCCCAGGGCGACACACTGTTCGTGGCGACCCGCCGCGGCACTCTGTACCGGATCTCTCCGGCCGAGCCCCGCCGGGCCGAGCCGGTGGTGGAGCTGGAGTGGCCGGTCACCTCGCCGGTGACCATCGTGGACGGTCAGATCCTGCTGGGCGGCGCCGATGGTCAGCTTCGGGCGCTCGGACCCGACGGCGCCGAGCTCTGGCGGGTGCAACTCTGGCGGCCGGTCGAGCTCGGGCCCGTGGCGCTCGACGATGGGATCATCGCCATCGGCGGGGCGGGCGACCTTCACCGGTACCGGCCGTGAGACGCGGGTTCGTCGTCGTGCTCGCGCTCGTTCTGGCACTCCCCGCGAGCGTGGCGGCGCAGGAAGTGGGCCCCCTGATGCGCTACGGCAAGTGGGTGCTGGCCGCCGGCGCCGTCAGCATGAACCTGCTGGCCGCCCGCTCGCACGGGGACGCGGAGGACGCCTTCGATCTAGTGGAGTCGGCCTGCTTCGAGGACGCACGCCGCTGCCTCCTCAACGTCGAGGGGCAGTACGCCGACGCCCAAGTCGAGGCCTCCTACCAATCCTCCCTCCACCACGACCGCGTGGCGCGCCGCTGGCTGATTTTTGGCGAGACGGCCCTGGTCGGCGCGGCTGCAATGTTCGTGTGGGAGTTTACTCGGAAGACCCACGAGCCGGACAACATCCCATTCGAGCCGGAGATCACGACCCTGCCCGACGGCAGCACGCGGTTCGGAGTGCGGGTGCCGTTCTAACGCCACACCTGCGCAACGGATCGCGCTCGTAGCCCCCGCCTCACATCTCCCCGTCACAAACAGTCGGTTCGCAGGCTCCCGGGAAGGCTGCCTGTCTCGCCCACCCCTCATCCGGGCCCGCCCGTGCGTACTCGCGGATTCGTCCTGTCGCTTCTGGTCGCCCTGGCGCCGCTTCCGCGCTCCACCGAGCTCGCGGCACAGGCACCAGCCCACCCTCGCCCGCTCCTGTCGGAAGAGACCGCCGGGGCGGCGGGGCTCATCCTGATGGCGAGCTTTTTGGGCGACCTGGGACTGCGCGGCGAGGTCCTCGAGCACCGAACCGATGCGAGTCGAGCGGCGGAATCGTCACCGCCCTCAAACTCGCGGTCGGCCGTCGGCGGCCGAGCGGGGACGGCGACGCCGACGAGTTCCGGCCGTTCAGCGGGTGGAACTCGTTCCCGTCGGGGCATACGGCCGTCGCCTTCGCGGTGGCCACGGCCCTCGCGGACGAGACCCCGGACATGTGGTCGGACGCGGCCTTGTACGGAATCGCCGGGCTCACCGGCATGGCCCGCTTGAACGACGACCGACACTGGATCTCGGACGTGTTCGCCGGGGCACTCGCCGGCCACCTCAGCGCGCGATGGCTCGCGCGGGGCCGAGGCTCGCTCATCGTTCGCCCGGATGGCACCGCCGCTGCGCTCGAGTTCTGAGAAAATCCCCTTGTCACAGCCGGCTTCGTGATCTGCTCCCTCTAGGGCGTACCTAATTCACCACCTTCCAGCAGACGGCGGAGGACGAAATGACCAAGCGCTGCATCGCTCCTAGCGGCATCCTGGCGGCCTGGACGGCCGTCACTCTGGGCTGTGCCGACAGCAAATCGACCACGGCCAGCCTCACTGATCCCAGTCTCGGCGGCGGCACGCCCGGCGCCGACTCCAGCTGCGCGGGGTTGCCCACCGCGCCCGAAAGTCTACGCGTGGACTTGGCGACCCCCTCCTTCTCCAATCCCACGAACGTCGCGAACCCGCTCTTCCCGATCTCCAGCCAGTTCCGGGTGGTGATGCTTGGCAAGGCAGAAGGCCTTCCGTTCCGGGCCGAGGTCACGCTGCTCTCGGATACCCGGACGATCGATCTGGACGGCGGCCCAGTGGAAACGCTGGTCTCGCAGTACGTCGCGTTTCTGGACGGACGCCTCCACGAGGTCGCGCTGGACTTCTACGCTCAGGACGACGGCGGGGCCGCCTGGTATTTCGGAGAGGACGTCTTCAACTACGAGGATGGGCTCGTCGCCGACACCGAGGGCACCTGGCTGGCCGGGCGCGACGGACCCGTGGCGATGATCATGCCCGCCGATCCAAGAGTGGGGGACGTGTACCGGCCGGAGAACGTCTGCGGACTGGTTTTCGAGGAAGTCACCGTCCAGTCGATCGGTCTGACGGTGGATGGCCCGACCGGTCCCGTCTCCGGCGCGATTTCGGTCACGGAACTGCACCTGGACGGGACCTTCGAAGCCAAGACCTTCGCCCCCGGATACGGGGAGTTCACAACCGGCTCCGGCGCGGATCTCGAGGCCGTCGCCCTCGTGGTCCCCACCGACGCACTTCCCGGGTTGCCCCCGAAAGAGCTGGAGACCTTGTACGCCGGCGCGGCGGACATCTTCGCCGCGGCGCAAACCGGACAGTGGAATACGGTGCGGACGACCTATGAGGAGATGAACGCCGCCTGGAAGGACTACCGAAGCGGCGAAGTGCCCCCGCTGCTCGAGGCCCAGATGGACGCGGCGCTCGAGGAGCTGACGGGAGCGGTCGAAGCCCGCACCGCCGAGGCGGCACGCCAAGCGACGATCGACGTCGCGCGAGCCAGCCTCGACCTCCAGCTCCGCCACCGCACGGCGGCGGAGACCGACCTCGACCTGCTGGACCTGTGGGCGCGCCAGCTCGTGGTGGATGCCGCCGCGGGTGACCAGGGTGGAGTGCTCGGCGACGCTGCCACCCTCAAATGGATCCGTGACCGAGTAGCCCGCGACGTCAGCCTCGAAGAGCTGCAGGCCATCGACGCGCGGCTGGCAGGTCTCCGCGCCGCGGCGGCCGCGGGCGATCTGACCCGGGCGGCGGGCACGGCGGTCAGCCTCAGGGCTACGGTATCAGAGACCAGGGCAAAACCATATCAGCGTGAACGGTAGGGATACCTCGCTCAGTGTCATCCACAAATGTCGTCCTGAGCGAAGCGAAGGAGCCATAGGCCGGGTCATGGCTCCTTCGCTTCGCTCAGGATGACAATCGCCGGCATCGCGACGCATACGGGGGGCTCGCTACGGCGTGTACTGAATGTTGTTCCCAGGGCGGCTCCCACCGACCACCTCGATGCGCGGCTGGCCCTCGAAAACAACGCGGCTCGCTGCAAGCCCAGGGCGAACCGTTGGCATCGAGGCTTTTGCGCTCCACGTATCGCTGGCAGGGTCGTACGCGATCATGCTACGGACCTGCCTTTCGGACCCATCCGGGTAGCGTTCAGAGCCACCGATCACGTACAGTTTGGCGCCCAGCGTCACGCCGGCGCCAGACCAACGTCCCCGAGGAAGAGGCGCCTTTGGCGTCCACTGGTTCGTTGCCGGATCGTACACGTGGAAGGCGGTACCATCGCCCGTGGGAGTGTCGTCTCCAGTGACATAGAACCTCCCCCCGATAAAACCGCCCATCGGGTGTCGCGTCTGGGGCGGGGAAAACGAAAGGAACGTCCACTGGTCCGTGGCGGGGTCGTAGCGGTAGAGGAACAACGGTCCGGAGTTGACGTAGCAGTCCTCCTCCCTATCGCCGCAAGTGAGGACATACAGCTTCTCGCCGCTGACGCCTGTCACGCCTCCCCAAGTGCCGTCGGGCATGTCGCGCTTCCGGGTCCATGCGTTGGTGGCCGGATCGTACACATGCAATTCACGGCGGAAAAACTTGTCCCTCGTCACCCCGCCGGAGACGTAGATTTTCCCGCCGATCACCCCGGCTCCGTTGGTCAAGTACGCCGCGATGGGCAGTGACGCCTTGGTGGTCCATGTATTGGTGGCAACGTTATAGGCCTGGACCTTCCCCAGACTTCCACCGGTGAGGGCGCGCCCGCCGATGGCGTAAAGGATGGATTGGCCCGACCCGTTCGGCACGACCGCGGTCGTGAGCAGTTCCCGCCTCTATGCCGGGCATATTCGCCCGCGAGACCCAAGTATTCGAAGCGACAGCGAGCTCGGGGCTCGGCGCGGGGACTTCGGGGGTCCCAGGTTGGGTCGCGGTGTCGCTGCACGATGCGAGGAGTAAGAGGAGTAAAGAGTGGAGAGCGAGCGTCGCCAGGCTCGCGAAGCGAATGCGGGAAGCCCGGCCCCGGCCGAAGGCGATCCGGAAGTGAGCGGTCATTCACGGGGGACATGGGGAGCTCCTGAGCTGGTAGTCTATGAGTACCCGACGATCCACGTATATCGGCCGGCCGTCAAGCGGATCTCAAGAGGTCCTGGCGACGGCTGACTACCCCACCCGAAACAATTCCACCGCCCGCGGAAACCGCGCCACCGCCCGCTCTCTCAGCCGCTGGTGCTCGGCGCGCTGGAGGGCGGGGTCGGCGCCGATCAGCTTCAGTGCCAGCTCTCGCGCCTGGCCCAGCAGGTCGGCGTCGGCCGGAAGCCGCGCGTGACGGACCTCGAAGCCTCCGGATTGTCGCGCGCCGATCAAGTCGCCCATGCCCCGCTCCTCCAGGTCCAGCTCCGCGATGCGGAACCCGTCGGCGGTGGCGGCGAAGGCGTGGAGCCGGTCGGGCGCTGGGGCATCGGAGAGCAGGATGCAGTAGCTCTCACCCTCACCACGGCCGACCCGTCCTCTCAACTGGTGGAGCTGCGCCAGCCCGAACCGCTCCGGGTGCTCGATGAGCATGATCGTGGCGTTGGGCACGTCGATGCCGACTTCGATGACCGTGGTCGCGACCAGCACCTGGATCTCACCCGCGCGGAAGCGGCGCATCACCCCTTCCCGCTCATCCGGTTTGAGCCGGCCGTGCACCAGTCCGACCCGGAGCTCGGGCCAGCGCGCCTGGAGGGCCTGCGACATCGTCGTCGCCGCCCGGAGATCGGCCCGCTCCGATTCCTCGATCACCGGCAGGACGACGTACGCCTGGCGCTCCCCGGAACACTCGCGGCGCACGAACTCCAGCACCCGCTCGCGCTGGCTTGCCAGGCGAACGGCGGTGCGGACCAAGCCCCGGCCGGGCGGGCGCTGGCGGAGGGTGGAGACGTCGAGATCGCCGTAGAGGGTAAGCGCCAGGGAGCGGGGAATGGGAGTGGCAGTGAGCAGGAGCACGTCGGGCGCCGCTCCCTTGCCGATGAGCGCGGCGCGCTGCTCCACGCCGAAGCGGTGCTGCTCATCGATCACCACCAGCCCCAGGCGGCGGAAGGAGACGCTCTCCTGCATCAGCGCATGGGTGCCGACCGCGAGCCGCGCCTGTCCCGACGCAAGCCGGGCCCGGACGGCCGCCTTTTCACTCGCGGTCTGGCGGCCAAGCAGCAGCTCGGGCCGGATCTCGAGCGGGGCGAGCAGCCATTCCAGCGTGGCGGCATGCTGCTCGGCGAGGAGCTCGGTGGGGGCCATGAGCGCGGCCTGGAAGTCGTTCTCGGCGGCCAGCAGCATGGCGAACAGCGCCACGACGGTCTTGCCGGTGCCGACGTCGCCCATCAGCAGCCGGTGCATCCGTTCGGCCGAGGTCATGTCGGCGGTGATCTCCCGGAGCGCGCGCTGCTGGTCGCCGGTCAGTTCCCAGGGAAGATGCTCGCGGAGCCGGCTGGTGAGGTCGCGCTTGATCTCGAAAGCCACGCCGCTTCGCTGCCGTTTGGCGATGGCCCGGGCCCGGATCAGCATGAGCTGGAGATCGAGGAGCTCGTCGAAGGCGAGTCGCCGGCGTCCCCGCTCCGCGTCCTCCGCCGACTCCGGACGGTGGACCGCCCGGAGCGCTTCGGCCAGCGGCCGGAGCCCGGCGGCCCGGCGGAACGGCTCCGGCAGGACGTCGTCCGAGAGCGCGATGAGCGCATCGAGATGGCGCTCGATGAGCCCCCGGAGAACTTTGTGGCTCAAGCCTTCGGTGGCGGGATACACCGGGAGCACCTTGCCGGAGGCGAGCGGGTCCGAGTCACCATCCGCGTCCGCGAGGATGACAAACTCGCGCGGGGCGAGCTGGCGCCCGTGGTAGAAACGCACGGGGCCAGAGACGAGGAGGGTCTGGCCCACGGCGATGCTGCGGTCGAGAAACGCCTGCCCCGGCCACACGCACTCGAGCACGCCACTGTCGTCGCGCAGCACGGCGTGGAAGATCCGGAGCCCTTTCCGGGTCGGCAGCACGCCCTTGGCGACCACCTGGCCGACGCACGCCACCTCCTGCCCCACCTCCGCGCGCACCAGCGGAGTGACGCTGGATGCATCCACGTACCGGTGCGGCAAGTGCCAGAGCAGGTCGCGCGCCGTCCGAATCCCCAGCCGCCCTAACTGCTCCGCTCTTCGCTCCCCGATCCCTTTCAGAAACTGCACCGCCGTGTCCAGCCGAACCGCGCCGGACTCTCGGCGTTCTGTTTTAGGCGAGTGGGGGGTTGGCATGGTAGTCCTCAACGAAGCTCCTGCGGCTGTTCACCACCAAGGCACGAAGAAGCACGAAGGACACGAAGAACAACATACAACCTGTTCTTTTTCCTTCGTGTACCTTCGTGCTCTTCGTGCCTTCGCGGTGAACAGCCGCACAATCTCCGCGTTAGGCAGTTTCCGCCAGCAGATGCTCGGCGAAGCGCTTGGCGTCGAAGGGTTCGAGGGCGTCGAGGGATTCTCCGAGGCCGATGAATCGGATGGGGAGGTTGAGTTCGCGGCGAAGGGCGGTGACGGCGCCGCCGCGGGCGCTGCCGTCGAGCTTGGTGACGACGATGCCGGTCGGCGCCACCGCCTCGGTGAAGAGCCGCCCCTGCTGCACCGCGTTCTGGCCGACCGTGCCGTCGAGTACGAGGAGGGTTTCGTGCGGCGCGCCGGGGAGCCGGCGGCCGATCACCCGCACCAGCTTCCGCAGCTCCTCCATCAACCCTTCCTGGGTGTGCAGCCGGCCCGCGGTGTCCACGATGACGGTGTCCAACCCGCGGGAAACCGCCGCGTCGATGGCGTCGAAGGCCACCGCCGCCGGGTCGCCGCCGGGCGCGCCGGCGACGCAGGGGATGCCGAGCCGCGACGCCCACACTTGAAGCTGGGCGACGGCCCCGGCGCGGTAGGTGTCGGCCGCGGCCAGCAGCACCTTGCGCCCCTCGCGCTGAAGCCGGCTCGCGAGCTTGGCCGCGGTGGTGGTCTTGCCCGTCCCGTTGACCCCGACGAGCAGGATGACCGTGGGCCCCTCACCAGCGCGCGCCAGCTCACCCGGGTGGTCGGCCCCGTCCAGCATGCCCGCGAGCCGGCTCTGAAGTGCCTCCTTCAGGTCCGCTTCGGTCTTGAGCCTGCCTCGGCGCACCTCGTCCTCGAGAGCCTGGGTCAGCTCGACTGTGGCCGCGACGCCGAAGTCCGCCTCGATCAGCACCCGCTCCATTCGTTCCAGATCGTCGGCATTGAGGCCGCGCATGAGCGCGCCCACATCGGTGAGCGCGATTCGCTTGATGCGGGCCCAGAGGCCGTCCTTCCGATCGGTGAGTCTACCGTTTGCCATGCTGAATCCTAACACCCTGCTAGCGCAGCCCGAGGCGTCTTCGCGCAAACCATTCACCGCCGAACGCGGCGATCGCGAGCCCGAAGAGCCAGAGCCAGTCCCGGGCCGCGGTGCGGCCGGCGGGTCGGCCCACCCGCGCGTCGCGCGCGGCGAGAGTGACGGGACGAGGAAGCAGCTCGTCGGAATATTCTTCGACCGCCGCGGCCCCGCCGCCGCCGCCCTCCAGCCGGTAGCGGTACTCGCCCGGCTCCAGCCACGTCGTCGCCCGGGCGGCGCCGTCGAAGCGCAGGGTGTCGAGCCGCTGTCCTTCGCCGCCGGTCCAGGTGACCGCGAGCGGACGGGCCGGCCCCGCGCCGATCCACTCGAACACCAGTGGACGTCCGTTCGGCACCACTG
>JACCSE010000304.1 GCA_013813145.1 Gemmatimonadales bacterium | reverse complement strand
GGACAATCCAGCTGCCCGCCGGAGCGGTGCGCTCAATGCGAGCGCAACTGCGGGGCCGGGGCTGATGCCCGGGCGGCTTGCCGGGAAGCCAGACTCGGCACTGGCCGGATGCCGGCAAGTGCCCAGGGGGGATCCCGAGCGTAGCCGCCGTGCTCGGCTCGCGGCGCATGGCAGGGGCGGGCTGGCTCGGCTGCGAGGTGAGCGAAGTGGAAGCCGGTGCAGCGAGAAGTGCCAGAGTGAGCCCAAGAAGCGGGGCTGAACGCATGGGTACTCTCCGTGGAAGGGTCGCGTTCAGCGCTTCGAGGCAGGGAGCGTGCCGGTCGTTGGCCTTGTGCGCGCCGCCTCTCCCGAACGACGGGCCAGTGGAGCTCGCGGGCCAGCCCTGACGCTTTGGCTTCCGGACTATTCGACCCAGGTAAATAGCATTGCTACCGGAGTTCATTTCCACGGGCCCGAGGGCGCTCGCTGCTACGCTCTCGCCTTCCTCAGCAGGTCCTGGGCATGCCTTCTTGCGGCCTGTCCCTCCGTGTCCCCCAGCATCCTCGCCACCTCGTTCACCCGGTCCTCGCCATGGATCTGCTGCACGTCACTCGTGGCGATGCCGCCGCGAGGCTGCTTGGAGACGACGAGGTGATGGTCGGCGCGGGCGGCGATCTGGGGAAGGTGAGTGATGACGAGCACCTGGTGCCGTTCCGCCACCTCGGCGAGGGCGGACCCGACCTGCGCCCCTACCTCGCCCCCGATCCCCTGGTCCACCTCGTCGAAAACCAGCGTGGCGATCGCGTCGTGCTTGGCGAGGACGACCTTGAGCCCCAGCATGAGCCGGGAGAGTTCGCCGCCTGAAGCCACCCGGACGAGAGGCTTGGCCTCGAGTCCCAGGTTGAGCTGAACGTCGAACTGCACGCTCTCCTGACCGTGCGACCCCGGCTCAGGCAGCGCATTGAGCAGAACGCGAAGCTTCCCTCCGGGCTTTCCCTACTGGGGCAGGAGGCGGTTCACCCCTCGCGCGAGGCGGTCGGCGGCGGCATGGCGGCGGGAGGTGAGCGCGTCTGCGGCCGCACGGAGCGCGCCCTCGGCGGCGGCCCGGCGGGCGCCGAGGGCGCGGAGGTCCAGGTCCGCCGTGTCGAGGAGGTCCAGCTCAGCCGCCGACTGTTCCCGGGTGGCGAGCACCGCCTCCAGGGTCGTACCGTACTTCCCCGTGAGCCGGAAGATAAGATCGCGCCGCCGCTCGACCTCGGCCAGCCGCTCCGGATCCTCCTCGGTCTCGTCCGCGTATTCGGCGGCGAGCCGAGCCAGCTCGGAAAGGTTGGCATAGGCCGCGTCCAGCAGCTCCCGCCACGGGGCCACCGACGGATCGGCCTTTTCCAGCGCCGTGAGCGCCCGATCGGCCATGCTCGCCGCCCCGAGCGCGTTCCCCTCGGCCCCTTCGAGCGCGTCGGCGATCCGCTGCGCCAGCTCGGCCAAGGTCCCCGCCTGCCCGAGGCGGCGCGCCTCGACCTGAAGCGATTCGTCCTCGCCCGGCTGGAGCCGTGCACCCTCGATCTCGGCGACGACGTGCCGCAGGTAATCGGCCCGCCGGCGCACCTCGTCCCGCCGGGAAACGAGAGTCGCCTCCTCGGTCCGCAGCGCCGCGAGCGCCCGATACGCCTCGCCGACCGCCGTCCGCTCCGCATCGGCGTGCGCAAGGGCGTCGAGAATGTCCCGCTGCGCGTCGGCGTGCAGCAGCGACTGAGTCTCATGCTGTCCGTGCAGATCCACCAGCAGAGCGCCAAGTTGTCCGAGCACGGACGCGGTGGTCGGGCTTCCGTTGACCCAGGCGCGCGAGCGCCCCTCCGCCGCGATCTCGCGCCGGACGACGACGCGCCCGTCTTCCACGTCGAGCCCGAGCCCTTCGATGCGCCCGCGCGTCGCCTTGTCGATCCCCTCGAAGGCCGCCTCGAGGATCGTCTTCCCCGCCCCGGGCCGCACGCTGCCGCCGACGGCGCGCTCGCCGAGCAGGAGCGACAGGGCATCCACCAGCATGGACTTCCCCGCCCCGGTTTCGCCGCTCAGGACGTTGAGCCCCGGCCCGAGCGGAAGGGTCACGTCCGCGATCGTGGCGAGATCGCGAACGCGCAATTCAGTGATCATCGGCAACCGTGTGAAGCCATGAGGTCAAGCCTGGGCGGGCAGTCGAGGAGCATCACGAGCGAGCCAGTGG
>JACCSE010000288.1 GCA_013813145.1 Gemmatimonadales bacterium | reverse complement strand
CGCGACCTGGCCGCGCACGACGCCTACCGCGCTCTCGACGCCGCCGGCGCGCTGCTCCGGCCGGGGCACACGGGGACGAATGTGATGGATGTGGTGATCGGGGTGTGCGTGTCGAACGGCCCGCTCTCGCACTCGCAGTCTTAGAAACCAGCGCTATCGAGTACGCTGAGGGCCGGCTGCCGCTGCCTGCCACGAGGTGGGGACCGCAGCAACAGGGGGCTAGCATTCATTGAAAGTGGTGAGCAACGCGAGGCCTGCCGAGCCACGGGGCGCCTCACGGGCGTGCCTCTCCCCCCAGCCTGAAATCCTCCCCGAGGACTACACTCACATCCACCCGCCGCAGCGTGTCGCGCTCGACGACGACCCGGCCAATCCCAAGCGCCTCCCGCACGGCCCGCCCGCGCCCCGGGTCGTCCCGGCGAACGATCACCCGGGTAGACTCCACCGCCGCATCGGCATTCCCGAAATGGACGACGTCGAGCCCATGCCGCCTCAGCCGGCGGGTGGCCGAGCGCGCCAGCCCCGGACGCTTCGTGCCGTTCAGCACTTCGACCGTGACCCGGCGGGCGGGCGACGGCACCGCGTAGGCGTGTCCTTGCACCCGCTCGCGCTCGGTCGGCACGAGCAGCGCCGCGGCGCCGGCCAGCGTCGCCGCCAGTGCCAGCGCGATCAGCGCGATCCCGAGGATCCGACGGCGAGACTGTTCCAGAAACGCACCGTGGGCTCGAGAATGGGCCAGCCCGACGCGACCAGATGGGCCAGCCGGACTGCCGCGACCTGTCGAAGCACGCCCTCCGGATCCGAGGGCAGCCGTCGCGCCAGCGCCGCCCGGTGAGACCGCGCGAATTCACGCCCGGGTTCGAGATAGTCCGCGCAGTAGAGGATCCGGCCGGCCATGTCCCACTCCGCAAGACCGAGCGAGTGGTAGCGGACGGCGTCGAGCAGACCGCGGTCGGTCTCGCCTTCGGCCTTGGCCCGCGCCGCGCTGGCGGGGCCGTGCCGCAACTCCGGCGGCCCCGGGCTGCCTGGTGCCCATCGCTCCAGCTCCTCCGGCGTCGCGTCCCGCAGAGCGTCGTGGAGCCACACGGCCCGAAGCCATCGGTCGCGTTCGCCGTCCGCCACTCTCATCTCCTTCGCCCACCCCGCCGCGAGTGCGGCCACCCGCTCGATATGGCCCAGCCGCTCTGCCGTAATCACGGCCCACGCCGGCACGGAAGGCCGAGCGGCCGAAGGCCCGGGCAGCAGCATCAGACCAGCCCTTGTCCGAGGACGATGTTGTCGATCAGCCGAGTGCCATCCACGCGGCCCGCGAGCGCGACGATCGTCGCCCCGCTAGTCTGGGACACCGGCTCGAGCGTCTCGGGATCGACGACCGCAACGTACTCGACGGCGAGACCCGCATGGTTGTCCAGCACGCCGCGCACGCGTCCCTCGATCGCCGCCGGGTCGCGCTCGCCGGCCCGCCACGCCTCGTGCGCCGCGCGGAGGGCCATGCTCAGCCCAAGTGCGCTCCGGCGCCCGGGAGCGTCGAGGTAGACGTTCCGGCTGCTCAGCGCCAAACCGTCCGGCTCCCGCACGGTCGGCACCACCACCAGCTCGAGCGGCCAATCGAGATCGCGTACCATCTGCCGCACCAGCACCGCTTGCTGGAAATCCTTCTGTCCGAAACACGCGACGTCGGGTTCCGCCAGATGGAAAAGCTTGGCGACGACGGTGAGCACGCCGGTGAAGTGGCCCGGCCGCGCCGCTCCCTCCCATCGCTTCGAGGCGGGGCCCGGCACCACCCGAGTGGTGGAGCCCGGCGGGTACATCATGGCTTCGGTAGGAGCGAAGACGGCGTCCACCCCACACTCCCCGGCTAGCGATCGGTCGCGGGCGAGGTCCCGGGGGTAGCGGGTGAGATCCTCTCCCGGTCCGAATTGGAGTGGATTCACGAAGACGCTCATCACCACCGCATCGCTCCGCCGCCGCGCCTCGTCGACCAGCGCGAGATGACCCTGGTGCAGGGCACCCATGGTCGGCACCAGGCCGATCCGACGCCCGGCCACGCGCTGATCGCGGGTCCAGGCGCGAAGCTCGGGGATAGTGGGGAGGTGGAGCACGGGGTGTTGGCTATCGGCTATCGGCTATTGGCCATCGGTCCTGCAGCACCGAGACTCCGCTTCCGCGGACCGATAGCCGATAGCCGCCAGCCAATAGCCTCTTCTAATCAAAGCTATGCTCCGCCCCCGGGTACTTCCCCTCCCTGACCTCCCGCGTAAACTCCCGCGAGGCCGCCCGGACCGATTCGCCGAGTTGTCCGAAGCGCTTGAGAAACTTAGGCGAGAAGGCCTCGTTCAGTCCGAGCATGTCGTGCAGCACCAGCACCTGGCCGTCACAGCCGGGGCCGGCGCCGATCCCGATCGTCGGGATGGTGAGCGCTTCGGAGATCCGCCCGGCGAGTGCCGCCGGAATCAGCTCCAGCACGATGGCGCAGGCACCCGACTCTTGCAGTGCCCGGGCGTCGGCCCCGAGCCGCTCCGCGGTGTCCGCATCCCTTCCCTGCACCCGGTTCCCCCCCAGCGCGTTCACCGACTGCGGCGTGTGGCCCAGATGCCCCATGACCGGGATGCCGCGATCCACCAGCGCCCTCACCGTTTCCGCCATCGGGCGCCCGCCCTCCAGCTTCACCCCATGAGCGCCGCTCTCCTGCAGCACTCGCCCCGCGTTCCGAATCGCGTCTTCGATCGACACCTGATAGGTGAGGAACGGCAGGTCCACGAACAGCAGGGTCCGCGGCGCGCCGCGGTGCACGGCCGCGGCGTGATAGATCATCTGGTCGAGCGTGGCGCCGAGCGTGGTTTCGTGTCCGCCGAGCACCTGATGGAGCGAGTCGCCCACCAGCAGCAGGTCGATTTCCGCCGCTTCCAGCAGCCGGGCGAACGCGGCATCGTAGCAGGTGAGCATGGCGATGCGGCGGCCCGCCGCCTTCATCGCGGTCAGATCGAGAATCGAGCGGGGACGGCCGTCAGCCTTCATGGGACTCCAGCTCCGCCAGCTCGCGCTGCCAGAAGTCCCGCTCGGCAACGCCCGGGTGCGGAATGACGAGGTCGGGCTCAACGACGTGCCGCCGGCCGTAGCGGACGATGTCCACGTCGAGCGTGCGTGGCCCCCAGCGCTCGCCCCGCACTCGGCCGGCCCGCCGCTCGATCGCCTGACAGGCTTCCAGCAGCTCGCGTGGCTCCAGCTCGGTCTCGACCAGCACCATCTGGTTGAGATAGGTCGCCTGATCGAGGCCGCCGAGCGGCGGCGTTTCCTCCACCTCGGAGGCCGCCAGCAGGCGCGTTCCCGGCAGCGCCTGAAGCGCGTCCCGGGCGGCGCGGAGATGGGCGGCACGGTCGCCCAGGTTACTAC
>JACCSE010000275.1 GCA_013813145.1 Gemmatimonadales bacterium | reverse complement strand
TACGTCGAAGGCGACGCCATGCTGGAACTGGTAGCCACTCGCCGCGCCGCTCCGGAGACCGCGATGGACATGGAGACCGCGATCGGCCTGCTGCCCGACGGCGCCCGACAGGTGTTCGTGCTCCACGACATCGAAGGCTACCGCCACGAGGAGATCGGCCGGATGCTCGGACTGGCCGCCGGAACTTCGAAGTCCCAGCTCCACCGGGCACGTCTCGCGCTGCGCCGCCATCTGGACTCATGAGGACCGAGCCATGACCGAGCACTGGACCGACCGACTCTCGGACTATCTGGACGGCGACCTCCCGCCGGCCGAGCGAACAGCGCTCGAGGCGCACCTCTCGGGCTGCGCCCAGTGCGCCGAGGATCTGGCAGGGCTCCGGCGGGTGGTCACCCGGGCCCGCGCGCTCGAGGATCGTGCGCCCGCCGGCGATCTCTGGCAGGGCGTGGCGGCACGGATCGGCGCCCGGCGCGCACCGCGGCGCTTCAGCTTCTCGATGCCGCAGCTCGCGGCCGCCGGCATCGCGCTCGCGGCATTCTCCGGCGCCGCCGGCTGGGTGCTGAACACGGGCGTGCCGCTCGAGGCCCCGGTCGCGGTGACCCCGGCTCCGCCCGCCATGCTGACACCCGCCCGGACGGCTGCCGGATCCTACGACGCCGCCGTGGCCGACCTCGAGCGGGTCCTGGCGCAGGGCCGGGGCCGACTCGACACCGCCACGGTCCGGGTGCTGGAGCAGAACCTCGCCACCATCGACCGGGCGATCGCCCAGGCACAGCGCGCCGTTGCCACCGATTCGGCGAACCTGTACCTGAATTCCCATCTGGCCGCGACCATGCGGCGCAAGCTCGAACTGCTGCGGCAGGCAGCGACGCTCGTCGCCGCGGTGAGCTGAAAGGACTCGATCGTGTTGCTCTCCCTGGCCACCGCCGCGCTCTCGGCGCTCGCGCTCGCGCAGCAGATCGATTCCACCGTTCCCGTGGAGCGGGGCCTGCGGCTGGACGTGAACGCCTACGGCGGCGAGATCGCCGTGCAGACCTGGGGACGCAACGCCGTGCGGGTCGAGTCCGGCCCGACCGACCGCGCTCGGGTGGAGATCAGTCGGTCGGGAACGACCCTCGACGTCAGGGTCGAGAGCCGCCGCGGCCCTCCGGAAATGGTGGACCTTCAGATCACCGTGCCCGATTGGATGGCGCTCGATCTCTCCGGGGTCTACACCGACATCAGCGTCGTCGGCACGCGGGGTCCGGTGTCGGCCGAGACGGTCCAGGGGGAGATCAAGGTCGAAGGCGGTAGCGGTCTCGTTTCGCTTCAATCGGTCCAGGGCGGCGTGTCCCTCACCGGCGCCAAGGGCCGCATCGAGGTGCACTCGGTGAACCAGGACGTCGAAGTCATCGGCTCTTCAGGTGAGATCACGGCGGAAACCGTGAACGGCAGTGTCACCCTGTCGCGGGTGGATGCCTCCAGCGTGTCGGCGACGACGGTGAACGGCGACGTGGAGTACGACGGGCCGGTGCGGAACGGCGGGCGCTACAGCCTCTCGAGCCACAACGGCGATCTCACGCTGGTGGTGGCGCAGGGAACCAACGCCTCCGTGGCGGTCTCCACATTCAACGGCGAGTTCGAGTCCGACTTTCCGGTGACGCTCACCGACACCCGCAAGGGCCGCCGCTTCAGCTTCACCCTGGGCACCGGAAGCGCACAGGTGACGTTGGAATCGTTCCAGGGGACCATCCAACTGGTCCGGCCAGGGCCGCGGGTGGAGAAGGACGAGGAATGACGAGCTCGCCCTCCATGTCATCGTTGTCACCCTGAGCGGAGCGAAGGGGCATGACCCAGGCTATGGCTCCTTCGCTTCGCTCAGGATGACGCGAGCCGGGCCGCTCGCGTCAATCCTCACCCGCCACCAGCTCCACCTCCAGCGACGCGGGCGCCCCTTCCCCCGACGGCGAGATCGCGAACCGCCGCGCCCCGGCCGTCATCCCGATCCGATTCAGCACCCGAGCGTCCACCCTCAGCTCGTACTCCCCCGCCGTCACACCGAGCAGGTAGAAGCTCCCGTCGGTAAACGACGTCACCATGCGCCTCTTGCCCGATCGGCGCTCGGTCAGCACCAGTCCGACCCCGCCCACGCCCTGCCGCGCGCCGCCTGCTCCTCGTACCACCATGCCCTCGACTACACCGCCGATCACCATCGGCAGGTCCAGAGTCGTGAACCGGTTCGGCTCCGGCAGCAGCACCATTCGAGGGACCGCCGGCACCCATAGCGGCGACTCGAAGCTCAACGAATCCGGGGCCACCTCGACCGGCTCGAACGGCACCACGTCCCACACCCGGTAGTTGCCGGAACTGTCGGAGTACGCGCTGACGCTGCCGACCTGGATCCGGACCCGGGGAAGCCCCTGCTCGCCCACGTCGTAGCGGCCGTTCCCATTCGCGTCGAGGAAGACGCGGCCGGCGACCCCGGAGCGCTGAAGCGACGGCCCGGCGACCAACGAGACCGACCCCGCGCCCCGGTCGTAGAGCACTGAGCCCTGTACCAACTGGGTGAGGGAGGCGGGGCCGCCGCTCGGCGCATCCACCGTGGTGAAGCTCCGCACCGAGCTCAGGAACGAGGAGAGACCGAGCGTGAACGACGCGCCCCGGAGACCGCGCATCCAGCTCACGCCCACCTCGAGTCGAGTCGTCGGCGTGACCGGGCGCGCGAGCGTGAGCATCGCCAGGGACGGCCGGCGCAGGCCCTCCATCTCGAGCGCGGTCCGCACCCAGACTTCCCGCAGCAGCTTCCCCCAGCCGGCACGGGGTAAGAGGAAGCCGGTGAATCCGGCAAAGGTGCGAGTCGTCGCCGGCGCGCCCCGAACGGCTTCCCGCTCCACCCGCGCGTAGGGCAGCCAGCGCACCGCGCCCAGTTGGACCGACGCGCCGATCCGGGCGTGGCCGGTGCTCCCCGCGCCGCTCGTCGCGTGATCGGCGCTTCCCTCGAAGTAGAAGAAGGCGCGACGCGGGTCCGGCCGGTAGAAGCCCGAGAGGGAAACCTGCGAGCGCCGGTGCAGCGGATTCAGGATCGGCTGCGCGACCCCGCCGGCGAATCGGGTGTACTCGCCGAAGAGCCGCAGATTCAGCGACGGTTCGTAGTTCACCCCGGAACGGACGAAGGCCCGCTGCACCCCTTCGAGCTGAACCGTCCAGCTATTGGTTACGCTGCCGATCGCCGATACGTACGGGTGCCACAGGCCGCCGAGGCTGTCCCGGCCGAAGGCGTCCACGCCGGCTTGGGCGGTCCAGCGGTGGGAGAGCCCGTATCGCAGGTCGAGGTTGCCGGTGGCGCGGCACGGAGCGAAGCGGCATCCGCCTCCCGAGATCGCGTACTCGAAACGTCCCCTCGGCAGCAGCGCGCTGGAGACGCGGAAGGTGCGGCTGATGGTGCGGGTCTCACCGAATGGCCCGTAGGCCACCAGGTCCACCGGATTCTCCCCGTACAGCACCGGCAGCTCGGTCGCGAAGCTGCCGTCCATCGCCACCGAATCGAAGCCGACCAGCTCCCCGCCCCGGTACACCTCGACCTGCCACCCTGCGGGAAGCCGGCCGCTGTATGGAATCGTGCCGACGAGCGAGGGACGCAGGAACGGTGCGTTGGTCGCGGCCACTCCTCGGAGCGAGCGCGACCTGGGCCCCGTCGCCGTCCCGTCGCCCAGGCGAAGCTGCGTGACCCGTGGATCGGTCCGCCAGACGCCGAGCCACGAACCGTCGACCCGACCCGCACTGCCCAGCCCCAGCTCGAGCGAGCCGCCGAACGCGTCGGTGCCGGCCGCCAACGCGTAGGAAGCACCGCCGAATGGATCCGAGCCGGGCACGAGCCAGGAGTAGTCCAGGACGAATCCGGTCCACCGGCTCCGGTCCGGTGCCACGAGCGGCAGCGCGGTCGCCGCGAGCTCTCGAGGCCGGAGCAGAGCCGCGCGCGCGGACTCACGCCGGCGGCGGACCGCCACCGGGAGCGACTCCGGATCGGGCACCGAAACCAGCAGGTCGCTCCAGTCGGTCACGATCCGCACCTCGAGCAGCTCGCCGAGCCGGGTGGCGTCGAGGTACAACTCGCCCGCTTCGGCGTGCAGCTCCCCCGGCGCGAGCGCGACTCTGCGGGTGCCGAAGCGGGCGGCGCGATCCGCCAGGCTCACCGCGACCGGGATCTCGCCCGGATGCGCCAGACCGGTCACCCCGCCGGCGCCATCGGAGCCGGCCTCGATCCCGGCCAGCTCGAGGAACTGCACCAGCGGGAGCAGCGCGCGATCCGAGACCCGGAATGCCTGCACCGTTCGGGACGCGAGCCGGCCGATCCGCAGCTCGACCAGCGCCGGCTCCGGCACCGAGTCGGTGGCCGGAGACGCGACCACGAGCGCCAGCAGCAGGGCGAGGCTCATCCCATCAGCGGATCAGGGAAGCTCTACCGCAACCGAATCGCGCACCGTGCGGAACGGTAGGATGGCATCGGACGCGAGGTCCTGTCGCCCGGAGGACACCTCGACCCGAAGGCGGTAGCGCCCCGAGGGCACCGAGTCCACCGGCAGGCTGAATCGCGGCTCGATCGGGTAGTAGGCCGAGATAGACAGGAAGTGCGAACTTTAGGCGCCGCATCCGCTGGTGGCAATATGGCTTGAACTCGGACGCCTGATGTCAACTTCAGCGACAGCTCGGAGCGGCCCATCGACCGGTGGGCTGTCTGTGCGGAACTGATTAGCTGGGAGCATCTTACCAAGCCGATCGAAGCGGAGCTAAAGTTGTGGGGGCCGGCCGACGATACTTCTACTGTCGGCGATGATCGCGTGGCCTCAACGAGGAGTCGCATGCTGATTTCGAGGATTCTCTCGCGCCGTATCCTCGCGCTGTTGACGGTGGTCGCGCTCGGCGTTGTTCGAGATGTCGAGGCCCAGGCGGCGGGCGTTCTGCAAGCCGAGGTGCAGGTGGTGGACTTTAGCCTGAGCGAGGCCGGTCTACTGGCTACTCGGGTCGCGCTGGGCGCCCCCCGCTCTGGGGACCTGGAAGGGTCTCGTGGGGGGCACGCTCTGCCCATCGTCCGGAGGGAAATGCACGAAGGGGAGCACCGGATCGCCGGCGCTCCCCCTGCTCGTGTCGTGGTGCTCGTTCTTTACTTGCGCTAGGACCTTCTACCGGAGCGCCGCGATCTCGTCGGTGGCAACCGCGGCGTGATCGATCACCAGCGCCACTCGCCGGTTCTCCAAGCCATCCTCGCCGGGTCCCTTGGCTCCGGGGACCACCTGGCGGTTGCGCGATTCGCCATAGCTTATCGCCTTGACCCGCTCGCCGGTAAACCCGCCCGCCGTGCCGAGGTACTCCCGCACCGCTTCGGCCCGCCGCTGACCCAGCCGCTGATTGTAGGCGGCGCTTCCGGCGGGATCGGTGAACCCCTCGACCGCCACCAGCGCCCCGGGATAATACTCCTTCACCACTCCCGCGAAGCGATCGAGCACCGGCCGGTCGGCTTCACGCAGCTCGCTGCTGGCGAACTCGAAGTAGACCGGAACGTTGAACTTCAGCATCCCCCGCACCTTCTCGATGCTCACGTTGTACTCGCTGCGGAATGCCTGCAGCTCCTGGTCCAGCGCGTCGAGTCGGCGCGAGTGGTCACCGACCGTGGTGTTGGTGGAGTCGATCCGGGCGGCAAGTTGGCGATCGCCCGCCTGGATTTCTTCGCGCAGCCTCGCCATGTCGCTGGTGTAGTCCTGCTGCTCGACCTTGGCCGCGCCGCAGCCGCTGAGACCGACGATCACGCCGACCGCGCCGAGGAACGTCAACGTCCGGGATGGGTGAACGGGGAACATGGGGCGCCTCCTCTGTTGGGGCTTCGGCGTGGAGCAGGGGTGACACGCCGACCCCAAAAATCCCCAGGGCTGCGGGAGCCGGCTGTGATCTATCTCACAAGTGTGGAGATCCTATTGGTGGAGAACCGGTCAGCGGACTTTCAGCAGCTCCACGTCAAACACCAAGGTCGCCCCGGGCGGGATAACCGGCGGAGCTCCCGCGGCGCCATAGCCCAACTCGGCTGGAATCAGCAGTTTGCGCTGCCCTCCGACCTTCATGCCGGCCACTCCTTGATCCCATCCCGGAATGACCTGTCCTGCCCCGATCTGAAAGTCGAAGGGCGTGCCCCGGTCCCTGCTGCTGTCGAATTTCTTTCCATCGGTCAACCATCCGGTGTAGTGCACCACGGCGGTGGTGCCGGGCGTCGCCTCGGCCCCCTGACCCAGCTTCACGTCCTCGATTTTCAGGCCCGTCGGAGTCTTCGTCATGGCGGCGGTATCGATTCCCAGGTCCGCGCTGACGCCGCCGGCGGAGGAGCGGTCTCCACCACCGGAGTCGCAGGCGGAGAGAAGGGCGAGGAGCAGGAGTGAACGAACGCGCATCGATGCCTCGGCAGGTGACAGGGTGATCGCGAGGAATGCATCAACGAGAAGGCCGACCGGTTAAGGTCGGCCTCGAGCCCATCGGGACGGCGGGATTTGAACCCGCGACCCCTGCAACCCCATTGCAGTGCGCTACCGGACTGCGCTACGTCCCGTCGTGAGGAGCGGAAGT
>JACCSE010000252.1 GCA_013813145.1 Gemmatimonadales bacterium | reverse complement strand
ATCCGGTACTCCGCCGTGATGAGGGCCGGATGCCGCTGCGCCAGTCGCTTGGCCAGCGCCTTCGCGAAGCGCCACACCTCCTTCTGCAGCGGACCCCGCACGATCGGCACATACAGATGCAGCCCCTTCGAGCCGCTGGTCTTGGCCAGGGGATCCATGCCGAGCTCGGTGAGGGCATCGCGGACGACGGCCGCGGTCTCCCGCACCTTGGGGAAGTCGGCGCCCTCTACCGGGTCGAGATCGAAGTGCAGATAGTCGGGTCGGTCCACGTCGTCGCAGCGGCCGTACCACTGGTTCAGATCGATGCAGCCGAGGTTCACCAGCCAGAGCAGCGAGGCGAGGTCCTGCGCCATGGGAAAGTCGATCAGGTTTCCCGACTTGTGCATGATATCGCAGGTTTCGATCCACTCCGGCCTGGACGGCGGCGTGCGCTTCATGAAGAAGCACTTTCCGTGGATCCCGTTGGGATAGCGCTTCATCACCATCGCGCGATCCCGCAGGTGAGGCAGCAGGGCGGACGAGACGTCGGCGTAGTACTGCAGCAGGTCGCGCTTGGTGAGACCGAGCTCCGGCCAGAAGAGCTTGTCGAGATTGGTAAGCTGAACCGTTCGCCGTCCGACGCGGAGCGTCGCGTTCTCGGCCTCAGGAATCAGTGTCCGGGTCCGGACTACCCCTGTCGCGCTCATCGGTCGGCCCTGCCTTCCTCGGCCGTGGCCCACGGCGAACCGCGGTCGCGGCCGGCTCGTAGGCGAGCTCGGTTTGCTCGCGCGCCGCCCGAAGGAGCAGCGCTCCACGGCTCATGTCGCCGCGGCCCACGAAGTCGGTTGGGAAGAGGAGCCGCTCGCCCACGACGTCGAGCAGCACGTCCACGTACTTCGCCGTCGCTATGCTGCCGAGGAGGACGACCTCGAGGTCCGGGTGCATCGCGAGGCGCGCCAAGTCGCGCTCGAGGGGCTTCCGGTATCGAGGATCGTCCAGCCGGATGTCCACCGTCCCGAACTGCCGAAGATCGCCGGCGCCGACCGGAGTGTCGGCGGCGAGGAGTCCCCGGTCCGGCGTGATGACCTGCACCCCGGGCTCGGCGGCCGGCGGCCGGGCGAACACCCGCGCATAGGCGAGCTTTCCTCGGAAGTACAGACCGCTCAGAAAGCTGAATGCCTCACCCAGCGCGACGCCCTCCCCTGACCGAAGCCGTTGCGCCAGGGGAAACCGGGCGCGCTCGCTGAGCAGCAACTCGGCCCGTTTCCCGCCGCTGTGCGCCGGGGAGAGCAGGAACACCCGGGTCGGGGCGAGGGAGGACATGAGTTACTGTAGGGAAGATGGTGATCCGGCCGCAGTAAGCCTGGTCACCTGCATGAAGTGTCATCCCGAGGGAGCATGCCTGGGATCGGTCCGAGCCATTCCGAGCAAGATCCCCCGCTGCGCTCGGATGACGTGGCGGCCGAAGTGGCATTTAACCGACGCCCGCGGACTTCCACATCTTACCAACAACTCCACACCCCCCGAGTGGACAACTTCCTCTGGCAATGTGGATTGGAAAATCTTAGCTTGGCCACCTTTGCCAGGAGAGCCGTCGTGAACGTCACCGAGGTCCCACGGGCCGGCGCCACTGTGCGGGAAATCGCCCGCAACCTGGAGCGCATGGAAAGCGGAGCCCACACGAGCGTCTGCCTGTTCAGTGCCGGCAAAGGGCAGGACACCTGCGTCTGTTACCGAGACGCAGGCCATGCGGGGCGGCATCATTGTCCCTGCGGATCGGACTGGAAATAGGGTAGGCGGGCGGAGGGTTCGGGCGGGCGGGCCGCTGGGGCGAGGGCAGTCATGGCACGGCTCCTGCCCTTCTGTCCGGCCTCACCAACCGGCAGGTCCCCGATGAAGGCTCTGATGTTGGGTTTTCCACTTCTGACGCTGTCCTCTGGTGTCCTCTCCGCCCAAACCAGTCTCCGGAATACGCCACCCGCCGTCCGGTTCACGGTCGGCCCGCTCTCGATCCGGGCTTCGCTGGAGGCCGGTGAAGTCGCGGTCCGGGCCGCTCCTCGGACGACCGTGCCCTCGAAAACGTCCGGCGGCTGGCGCTCCGAGCGGGGCTCCGCATCCGCCGCCGGGATTCTCGCCACCGGCGACCGCTACGTCGGCACTCGGTACGACGACCTCTCCACGTCGCGGGGCCAGTGGTTCCTGGATCACCATGTGTCTTCGCGGAGGGTGATTGGGTAGTCAAGGGCTATCGGCTATCGGCTATCGGTCCTGAAGCACCGAGCCTCGGCTTCCACGGGCCGATAGCTGATAGCCGATAGCCATCACCCCAAGCTTGTAGCGCCTCGCCGTCCCCCCTAGCTTGGGCTCCTGAGCCCATGTCCGCCACCCACGAGAAGATCCGCACCGTCATCGTGAACGATCACGACGACCTCGGCCGCCTGGTGGCGCGCCGGATCGGCGAGCTGATCGTGGCCCGCGCCCGGGAGGGCCGACGGGCCGTGCTCGGGCTTGCGACCGGGTCCACTCCGATCGGTGTCTACCGCGAGCTGATCCGGCTGCACCGGGATGAGGGGTTGTCCTTCGCCAACGTCGTCACCTTCAACCTCGACGAGTACTACCCGATGAACCCCGGGAGCCTGCACTCCTACCATCGGTTCATGCGGGAGAACCTGTTCTCCCAACTCGATATTCCCGCCGCCAACGTACACCTCCCGCCGGGCGATCTCCCGCGCGACCGGATCGACGAGGAGTGCCGCCGCTACGAGGAGTCGATCCGCGCCGCCGGCGGGATCGACATCCAGCTTCTCGGCATCGGGCGCACCGGGCACATCGGGTTCAACGAGCCCGGCTCCGGGCTCGAGAGTCGCACCCGCCTCGTCACCCTCGACCTGGTGACCCGGAAGGACGCCGCCGCCGACTTCTTCGGCGAGGAGAACGTTCCCCGAGAGGCGCTGACGATGGGAGTGGCGACGATTCTCGAGGCCCGCGAGATCGTCATCCTCGCGACCGGCGAGCACAAGGCCGAGATCGTCCGCCGCGCCGTGGAGGGAGAGGTGGACCACGAGGTCGCCGCCACCTTTCTCCAGCGCCACCGCGACACCACGTTCTACGT
>JACCSE010000261.1 GCA_013813145.1 Gemmatimonadales bacterium | reverse complement strand
GTCAGCGGCACCCAGCGGAGCTTCGGCTTCGACACCGCGGTCAGCACCGCCACCGACGCGCTGGACCGGTTCCACTCCACCGCCGAGAGTCACGACCGGGTGATCGTGGTGGAGCTGATGGGACGCTACGCCGGTTGGATCGCGCTCTACAGCGGGCTCTCCGGCAGCGCGGACGTGATCCTGATCCCGGAGCTTCCCTTCGACATGGAAAAGGTCTGCGAAAAGATCCGAAGCCGGGAAGCCGTGGGCCGCCGGTTCAGCATCGTGGTGGTGGCGGAGGGAGCGCGTCCCCGGGACGGTGCAATCGAGCTGCTGGAGCGGCGCGGGGTCGGCACGGTGGACCGGCTGGGCGGGATCGCGAGCAAGGTGGCCCGATTCATCGAGCACCACACCGGCAAGGAAACCCGCACCTTGGTGCTGGGGCATCTTCAGCGAGGCGGGTCCCCGACCACTTACGATCGCCTCCTCGCCCTCCGCTTCGGCTCGGCGGCGGTGCGGGCCATCGCGGACCGGGCATTCGGCGTGATGGTGGGACTGAACGGCTCGGACATCACCCGGGTGCCGCTGGATGAGGTCGTCGGCCGGTCCAAGAACGTCCCGCTCGACAGCGACATCGTGGCGACGGCCCGGGAGCTGGGGATCAGTCTGGGAGATTGACGGGCAAGCCTCGCCCCTACAGGAACCGTATGTCCGAGCAGCGAGCTCCCATGGACTACCCGCTCACTCCCGCCAGCCACACCGTCGAGATCCTCCACGGGGAATCCGTCGCCGATCCCTACCGCTGGCTGGAGGACGGCGAGAGCAGGGAGACCCGGGAGTGGACCGAGCGCCAGAATGCGCTCACCGAGGCCTACCTCGGCGCGGCGCCCGGGCGCGAGACAATTCGGCGTCGGCTGGACCAGCTACTCGCCATCGGGGCCCTGAGCGTTCCGGCGCCGGTGGAGGGCCGGTACTTCTACCAGCGGCGGGAGGGGCGGCAGAATCAGCCGGTGCTCTACGTCCGGCAGGGAGTGGATGGCGCCGATCGGGCACTGGTCGACCCCAACCTGCTCGACCCGGCGGGCACGACCGCGCTCGACTGGTACTATCCCAGCGAGGACGGCCGGCTCCTGGCGTACGGCCTGTCGCGGAACGGGAGCGAGCAGAGCGTCCTTCACGTCCTGGAAGTGGAGTCCGGCGCCGTTCGCCCCGACCGGATTCCCCACACCCGCGCGGCCGATCTCGCCTGGCTCCCCGACGGCAGCGGCTTCTACTACACCCGCTATCCCGCGGCCGGCGATGTGGCCGAGGGGGAGGAGCACTACCACCGCGCCGTGCACTTCCATCGTATCGGCACCGATCCGGCCGACGACCCTTCGGTCTTCAAGCCCGCCGAGAAGGAGCACTGGCCGGGAGTGAGCCTCTCCCCCGACGGACGCTGGCTGCTCATCGGGGTAGCCCGAACGTTCGACCAGACCGACCTCTACCTTCAGGATCTCGCCTCGGGTTCCGCACCGGTGGCGGTGGCACGGGATCTTCCGGCAACCTTCGACGGGGAGATCGCGCATGGGCGGCTTTTCCTCCGCACCAATCTCGACGCGCCGACCTATCGGATCTATGTGGTCGATCCGGCGCGCCCGGCCCGCGAGCTCTGGCACGAGATCGTCCCGCCGAGAGAGGACGCGGTGCTGGAAGGCATGCGGGTCGCCGGCAACCGTCTGGCGCTCAGCTATCTGGAGCACGCCTCGTCCCGGCTCCGCCTGAGCGATCTGGAAGGCCGCCAACCGCGCGAGGTCCATCTGCCTGGGCTCGGCAGCCTGTTCGGGACCGGGGCCGAATGGAATGGCCGCGAGCTGTTCTTCGGCTTCTCCTCCTATGCCGTCCCGCCAAGCGTCTATCGGATCGATCTCGACGGCGGCGGTCAGACGCTCTGGCAGCGGGTCGAGGCGGACATCGAGCCCGACCGGTTCGAGGTGAGCCAGGTTGCCGTCCGGTCGAGGGACGGTACGCCGGTGACGATGTTCCTGGTTCACCGGCAGGGAATCGCGCGGGACGGCAACAACCCGGTGTATCTCACCGGCTACGGCGGGTTCAACATCAGCATGACCCCGGCGTTCTCCCGCTCTCTGCTTCTCTGGCTCGATCGCGGAGGGCTTCTCGCGGTTCCCAACATCCGCGGCGGCGGCGAGTACGGCGAGGGATGGCACCAGGGTGGAATGCTCGGCCAGAAGCAGAACAGCTTCGATGATTTCGTCGCGGCAGCCGAGTGGCTGATCGGAGAAGGGTACACCCGGCCCGAGCGGCTGGCGGTCGCGGGAGGCTCCAACGGCGGGCTGCTGATGGGGGCCGTGCTCACCCAGCGTCCCGATCTCTTCGGCGCGGTGGTGATCCAGGTGCCGCTGCTGGACATGCTTCGGTACCACCGGTTCCTCATCGCCCGGCTCTGGATCCCGGAGTACGGCTCGGCGGACGATCCGGAACAGTTCCGCTGGCTTCGGGCCTACTCGCCCTATCACCACGTCCGCGACGGCGTCCGCTACCCTGCCGTGCTGCTCGCTACCGCGGAGGGCGACAGTCGGGTGGATCCCCTCCACGCCCGAAAGATGGCCGCCCGCCTTCAGGCCGCCACCGGTTCCGGCCGTCCCGTGCTCCTCCGTCTGGAGTCCCGCGCCGGCCACGGCGCAGGGAAACCGCTTTCCAAGGTGCTGGACGAGCTGACGGATACCTGGACGTTTGTCTTTTCGGAGATTGGGGTGGAGGTTTAGGACGCCGCAGGTCGCAGGTCGCAGGTCCCATGTCGAGTGCCGACAGCGTCGACCTGTGACTTGCGACCTGCGACCTGCGACCTGTATGGATTCACCCACCCACCGGAGCTCCGCACATGACCTACCGCCCCCGCCTTCCCGTAGGCCTGGAACACCCGGCAGAGTGGCTCGCCGTTCTTCGGATCGCCGTGGGACTGTACTTCGTGAAGTCCCTGGTGACGAAGATGACGATCGCGCTGCTGGGTGGATTTCTGCCGGTTCCGGCCGTCTCGGAGAGGTGGATCTCGGTGATGCCCAACATCGTCACCCGGCAGGCCTCGGAGAATCCGCTGGTCTTCTACAAGAACTTCCTCGAGGGCACCGTCCTCACCCACCCGGCGCTCTTCGCCCAGTTCACCGCCTGGGGCGAGACCGCCGTCGGCATCGGCCTCACCCTCGGCTTGATGACCGGCGTCGCGTCGCTCGTGGGGCTGTTCCTGGTGACCAACTACGGCCTCGCCACCCAATGGATGTCGCCGGGGCAGCAGGGCTTCCACCTGGTCCTATTCGTGCTGATGCTGGCGTTCTTCTTCTCGAGGGCGGGACGCACCTGGGGAGTCGACGCGCGGATCGCGGTTGCCCGGCCGCAGTCGTGGCTGACTAGAAGGCCGCTGAGCTGAGCCCACCACGCCATCGGCTTCGCAGCGGGCATCCCGTTTGCTGTACACCACGCAAAAGATTCCGTCCGAGCCCCAGCGGTTGCGCCACAGCGACATGGCGACCCGGTCCTGGCCGGAGAAGCGCCGCGAGGGACCGTCGGCGGTGTAGAGGGCGACGTGGGTGTGAACCGTTCCGGACCATTCGGGCGGGCCGCACCGGTCGATCGACGCCTGCGCCGATACGCCGGTCGAATCGGCGGCCTCCGGCGCCAGGGGCAGCACCCGGCTCACGTACACGCTGTCGCCTCGCACCGCCGCGCCGAGGCACGCCACCCGCTCCTCGCCGGCCGCGAGCGAGGTTTGCCAGAGGGCTCGGAGCGCCTGGCCCGCCTCGAGGCTGAAACGAAAGGCTAGGGGAGGTGTTGCCGTCGTATCCTGCCCCGCGGCCGGGGCGGCGGCCAGACATAGCACCGCCGCCGCGGGTCCGACCAACCTCACGGCGCCTGACCGACGACCACGCCCCAGGGGAGCTCTCCGGCGGGGATCTTCTTCACCACCTGCATCGTCTCGGTATCGACCACGGTGACGTCGCTCGACGGGCCGTTCGCGCTGTACAGCTTCCTGCCGTCCGAGGTGAGCGCCACCCCCCAGGGTCGCACTCCCACCTCCACGCTGGCGACCACCGAATCGGTGGCGGCGTCGATGACCGACACGGAGCCACCCCGCCCGTTGGCCACGTAGATCCGCCGCCCGTCGGGGGAGATCTCCACGCCCATCGGCCTGGCTCCCTCGGGGAGCTTGATGGTTTTCAGCACCTTGTGCTTCCGCGCGTCCACCACGGCGACGGTGCCATCCACCTCCGCGGTGACGTAGGCCCGGGAGCCGTCGTCGGTAAAGGCGAGGTCGCGGGGGCGGCGGCCTACTTTGATCTTCGTCACCACTTTGCCGCTGTCGGTGTCGAGCACCGTCACGTCGTGATCGGTCTCGCCGGTCACCCAGACCGTCTCGCCACTGGGATGCAGCTCGACCCCCTCCGGCTCGCGGCCGACCGGAACGGTGGCGATCACCTTCCCGCTGGCGATGTCCACGAAGGTGGCGACGTGCGAATCCTCGTTGGAGATGAAGAGTCGGGTGCCGTCCCTGCTGATGTCGAACGCCTCCGGATCGGAGCCTCCGGGCAGCACCTTCACCAGCTTGCGCGCCGCGACGTCGATCATGCCGATCCCGTCTTTGCTCTTGTCCACCTCGAGCTTCTCGCACTCTTCTTCGGGCATCGTCGGGGGGCAGCGCGGCGACCCGCTCAGCGCGGCGAAGACGTAGCGGCCGTCATCGGTCACCCGCACTCCCCGCGGCCGAGTGCCGACCGGGATCGTCGCGATGACGCTGTCGGTCGAGGTGTCGATGATGGTCACCTCGCCCGACCCTTCGTTGGTGACGTAGGCCAGCTCCCGGCCGGCCGGTGCCGCGCCGGAGTCGGCCGCGGCGCTCGCGCTCGCCGGTGGCCGGTCTCCGCCGCCACAGGCAGCCAGCAGGAGCGCGACTGGAGGGAACCGGCGGATCAGGTCATTTCGCATCGAAAATCGCCTTGTCACGGTTGCGGGCCCCGTCGAGGCCCTTGAGGTTCGCGACTCCTATCGCGCCGGTGAAGATCGCGCCGTCGAGATTGGCCTTGGCCAGGCGGGCGCCGGTGACGTCGGCCCGACTCAGATTGGTCTGCACCAGCTCGGCGTTTTCGAGGTTGGCGCCCTGGAGGTTGGCCCCGGTCAGATCGGCGTGCGAGAAGTCGGCCTTGTAGAGGTTGGCGCCGCGCAGGTCCGCGCCATGAAGGTCGGCGCCCACGAAAGTCGCCCGCATGACGCCCATGGACTGATTTCCCGGGTCGGCGCCGGCGTTGGAGTTTCGGAGGCTCGCCCCCGACAGGTCGGCGCTGCGCAGGTAGCCGATGATCCGGGTGCCGCCGAGATTGGCCTCGCTCAGATCGGCCTGCTCGATGATGGTGGCAAAGAGGCTCGCCCCCTGAAGGTTGGCGCGCTGGAGCTTGGCCCGCCGCAGCACGGTGCCGTCGAGGTTGGCCCGGCTGAGGTCGGCGCCGGTCAGGACGGCGTCGGTGAGGTCGGAGCTGAAGAGGTTGGCGCCGACCAGCCGGGTGCCCGGAAGCCGGGCGCCGGTGAGGTTGGCGCCCCGAAAGTTCACGCCGCTCAGATCGAGCCCGCTCAGGTCGGCACCGGAGAGCTCGGGAGGCGCGCCGCCGGCTGCCGCCGCGAGGCGTTGTTTCACCTCCGCCAGCTCGAGCCGCACCGCCGGGGTATCCACGGCAAAGGCCAGAAAGGCGAGCGCGATTGGGAGCGTCAGCATAGGGACCTCAGGGGCGACCGGGGGGACCGACTCGGGCACGCGCAGAGGGCCCGACCATCGGAACATAGTCCCGCCCGAACGTCACGGCCATGCGAGCTAAGGGCCACGGATTCCGTGGCCCTCGGTTGGTTCAACCCTCGCGCCGGGCTGGTCGCCCCGCCGACATCTTGGCGTCGCTTCGAGCCTTCACGTACGCGTAGAGCTTTTCGATCGTCGGTGGATCCATCCCGAGAGCGCACCAGGAAGGCATCCCCTTATCGGGCCGGCCGGCGCAGACCACCTGGACGAAGGATTCCTTGGTGTTGATCGGTCCATTGGGCTTGAGGCTGACGAGCAGATGGGGGGCGATGGTCGTGCCGATCACGTCCTCGCCGTGGCACCGGGCGCAGTTCAGGTTGTACTGCTTCCACCCGTCATACACCTCCTGAGCCACGGTGTCGCGCGGTGCCTGATGATATTCGTCGCGGAGCTGCGCCTCGGCGCTCCCGGGGAGCGCGCCGGCGGCCAGGGCTACCGCGGAGCCAAGGACCAGCCGGCGAAGAGCGGCGGATAGGGGCGTGCGCATGCTGAGGTTCGGTCCTTTGGTGAGGGTGAGGGAAGTATTTCTTGGCTATTGGCTATTGGCTATTGGCTATTGGCTATCAGTTATCGGTCCTGTGGCCGGCAGTCAGGCCCGAGCGGCCGATAGCCGATAGCCGATAGCTGATAGCTGATAGCTGATAGCTGATAGCTGATAGCTGATAGCCGATAGCGCAGTTCAGCGTCTGCCCACGGCTTGGCCCGAGTCCCGAGCCACGGGCGAGCCGTCATCATCGTCTCCCGCCGGCTTCTCCTGGAGCGGAAACAGCGGTACGCCATACTTCTTCAGCAGCGCCTGGATCTCGGGCCTTCGTCGCTCGAGGACCACGTCGAGGCTGTCCCGTAGCGCCCGATCCCGCCGCCGCACGCCCATCGCGATGTCGAAGCGGAAGGGGAAATTGCTGAGGGAGTCTCGTTCGGCGAGCGGCCGGACATCGAGCGGGACGGAGGAGGACTTGGCGAAGTAGCCGGCGAGCGGCCCCCACACGATCGCGACGTCCACATCCTTGTTCGCGACCGCGTTCACGATGTCCTCGGGGCGATCCTCTGTGGTGTAGAAGGTGCTGAACCCGGTGAGGTTGCCGACCACGCCGTAGCGGCTCAGCGCCATGACCGGCGGGGCGTTCTCGGCGTCCGAATTGAGCAGGTTTACGCCGATGCGGAGCTTCTTGAGCCTCGGGTCGGCCAGCGACTCGATGTTCAGGCCGCTGTCCTTCCGGGTGACGAAGACGTAACCCGAGCGGAAGTAGGGCTTGGTCACCCCGGCCATGTCGAGCCCCGAGGGAGCCTGAATGGCCACGTCGCAGTAGCGCCCGTTGAGCGCCCGGCTGAAGAACCCCCGACGGACCGGCCACCAGGCGTACTCCAGCTTGACGTTCCATTCCTTCGCGATGAGCTCCGCGATCTTCTGCTCGAATCCCTCGCCGTTCTGGTTGGAGAGCGGCATGTTGTCGGGATCGGCGCACACCCTGAGGACCCCGGGGGTCGGCAAGGTCGAACGGAGTTCCTGGGCGGCCGCGCCCGCGGGGAGAAACAGCACTGCGCCGAGAAGAACGGCAAAGGTACGCATGGTGGCCGACATCCTGCTGAGGGGGGAACGAACGGCGCCGGAGCGAATAGCACTCCGGCGCCGCGCTCATCCGAAATGTAGCCCCGTCCGAACCGGAGGATGTCTTCTCCGGCCCGTCAGGGATCCAGCGCCTACCTCATGGTCTGATTCTTGAGCCCGAAGACGGTGAGGACTCCGCCCTGGGTGCTGAAGTTGCCTGCGTCGCCGAAGGCGCCGAGCGCGCCGAGACCGGCGGTCGGATCCTCAGCGCCGATACCCGCGGCCACGCCGATGCCGGCCCAGCCACCGATGCCCGAGAGCACCGAGATGTACTGCTGTCCATCGGGCCCGTTGTACGTCATCGGGTTGCCGATGATGCCCGACGGGGTCTTGTACTGCCAGAGGGTCTTGCCGCTCTTCTGGTCGAGCCCCTTGAGCCAGCCCTCCATGGTCCCGTAGAACACCAGGCCGCCGGCGGTGGTGAGTGCCCCACCGTACGCCGCCAGGTTCTCCTTCGCCTCCCAGACGACCTTGCCGGTCATCGGGTCCCAGGCGATGAAGCGGCCGCGGTGGCCACCGGGGCCCGGGAACATCCGCACGATGGCGCCGACGTAGGGCTGGCCGGCGGTGTACTTCACCTCCACGCCCTCGTAGTCCATGCAGATGTGGTTGGCCGGCACGTACATGTAGCCGGTCGTCGGCGAGAAGGCCGCCGGCTGCTGATCCTTGAAGCCGATCGCCGCGGGGCAGATGCCCTCGGTGTTCTTCTTCGAGGTGGTGCCGTACCGCGGATCCTTCTGCGGGACGCCGGTCTTCAGGTCCACGCCCTTGGCCCAGTTGACCGGGCCGAACGGCTTCGCGACAACCAGCCGGCCGTTGGTACGATCGAGGGTGTAGCCGAAGCCGTTGCGGTCGAAGTGCGCCAGCAGCTTCTGGCCGCCCTTCTCGAACAGGATGTTCTCGTTGACGCCGTCGTAGTCCCATTCGTCGTGCGGCGTCATCTGGTAGGCCCACTTCGCCATCC
>JACCSE010000223.1 GCA_013813145.1 Gemmatimonadales bacterium | reverse complement strand
GCCCGGAGCCGCCGGGGCTCGATGACGAAGGTCCACACCAGGGCCGCGACCAGCAGCAGCAGAAGCACGGCCTGCACCGACAGCGATTCGACCGTCGGGAAGATGCCGAGCGCCGGCACCCTGGGCGCCCAGGCCACAGGCGTGGTCGGAAGCAGCCCGCCTTCCTGGAGCTCGGCCACTCCCTGCCCCGCGAAGACGAACGCCATGTAGTAGAGGAACGCACTCGTCACCCCGAAGAACGGCTTCAGGGGAAGCCGGACTCCGAAGCGGTGGATCCCGACGTATACCACCACCAGCAGCAACGTTCCGAGGACGATCCCGCCGATCACCGGACCCGCTCCGGCCGACCCGCCGCCGGCGAGGAAGAGCGCCTTGTAGAAGAGCACCGTCTCGAACCCCTCGCGATAGACGGCGAGGAACGCCGCCGCGGCCAGCGCGAAGCTGGAGCCGCTGGTCACCGCGTCGTGCACCTTGCTCTTCACGAAGTGATTCCACTTGACCACCTCCATCTTGGAGAGCAGCCAGTAGCTCACGTAGAAGAGCATCACCGTGGCGAGCACCATGGTGAATCCCTCGAGCACTTCCTGGTTGGCGCGGGACAGATGAAATATCGTCTCCAGCGCCACCGCGGTGAGAAGGCTCGCGACGACGGCGGCGAAGACACCGAAGTTGATATCCCGCCGGCGGTGACCGGCGCCGGTCTTCACCAGGAAGGTCATCAGCGCGCCGACGATGAGAATCGCCTCGAGGCCTTCCCGCAGCAGAATGACGAACGACTGGAAGAAGAGGTTGAGCGGACCGATCCGGCCGCCCAGCGTGCGCTCGGCCCGGGTGAGGCCGTCGTGCAGTCGGGCCCGGACCGCGTCCAGCGCCGCCGGATCCGGCGGCGTCGTGGCGGCGCCGGCGCGGAGGGCCGCGAACTCCGCTTCCAGCTCGGCGGCGATAGCCGGGTCCTGGGCCCGGACCGGGCGCTCCACCTGCTCGAAAGTGATGTAGGCATCGAGCGCGCTGGCAGTCGCGCCGGGATCGCCGGCGGCGGCGAGCGCACCGGTCGAATCCACCTGCGCCCGCACCCGCGCGAACACCTCAGCCGTCCCGCCCTCGCCCGGCTCGGCCTGAATCGCACGCACGCTGGCGAGCTTTGCCAGATCTTCGGGACGGCCCGCCTCACTGGAGCCAAGCGCGGCGAGCAGATCGACGTCGGACATGCGGCCGGTGGTGGCGAAGGCCGTGAGCGCCGGAGGCGGATCGCCGGCCGGCGCGGGCAGCCGGAGCAACGAGGAGTAGAGGGCCACGGCCCAGCGGTCGTCGGCCGGGAGCCGGTGCTCGAAGGCCGGCATCGCGGTCCCTACCACGCCGATGCTGATCCGCCGGAAGTAGTCGAGCGGGGACTGGTCGCTCAATGCCTTCCAGCCGGTCAGATCGGCCGGTGTCGGATCGAGCCCCGCCGCCATCGGTCCGTCTCCGGCTCCGGCCGCACCGTGACACGAGGCGCAACTCGACTGGTAGATCTCGGCGCCGCGGGCGAGCCGAGGCGGCTGGCGGGGCAATTCGTCCAGGGTGACCCCGAACCGCTCGGCGAGTCCGCTGGAGAGAACGCTCACCCGAGTCGCGATCGTGTCGGGAGGGGCAAGCGCGGCGACCAGCCGCAGCAGGGTGTCGAGCGCTGCGACCGCGGGAGGAGCGGCCTCGGCGGGAAGCCCTCCCGCCGACCGTTTGGCCTCTTCGAGGAACAGCCTGGCCTCGTCCACTTCGGCTTGGGCGACCACCCGACCGTCCACGACGCCGATCCGGTATTCCTGCGCCGCGAGTTGAGCGGTGGCGGCAACCCGTCGGATGACTTGGTCGGGGGCGGCGGAATCGGCAGTCGCGGCGGCGATGGAGAGGAGCGCGCCGATGAGAATCATTTTCACTCGAATTTGAAAGCCTACGCAAAGTAGAGTGCGATAGTCGGATATGGAAGAGTGGACCCGGAGAGTCTTGGGTCGCAGGTCTCAGGTCACAGGTCGTCGGACCTGAGACCCTGCGATCTGTGACCTATGACCCTCAATCGTGCTATGTTGGCGTACCAATGTCACCAGTTGCCATCGCCGCCGGAGCACCCGAGTCTGGTTACACCTACGGGATTCTGGCTTTCCTGCTCGTGTGCCTCGTGGCCTGGATCTACCGGGAGCGTACCCGGGCGATCCGCGCCGAGCGCTTGCTCTCGGCTACCCGGCGCTTCGCACTCGGGGACCTGACCGGAGGCTCCGGCATCCGCGGACCGGACGAGCTGGGCGTACTGGCCGACGCGGTCGACCAGATGGCCAAGCAGCTCCGGTCGGTGACCGGAGCGCTGCGGGGACGGCAGGAGTGGTTCCGGATGCTGTTGGAGCATGGCTCCGACGTCATTCTGACGCTCGATGCCCAGTGGCAGATCGGGTTTGCCGGCCCCTCACTCCCCCACGTCCTGGGGTGGACCCCCGATCAGGTCGCCCGCCGGCCGCTGGCCGAGTTCATCCACCCGAACGACGCCGAAGCGGTGCAGGCCGCGCTGGAGGGGGCGGTGATGCGGTCGGCGTTCGGCGAGCCGATCGCCTTTCGCTTCCGCCATTCCGATGGGAGCTGGCGGAGCCTCGAGGCGGTCGGTAACCATCCTCGCGATTGGCCCGGGCCGGAGCACCTCATCGTCACCGCGCGCGACATCACGCCGCGCGAGCGGCTCGAGAGTCAGCTCCGCCAGGCGCAGAAGATGGAGGCGCTGGGTCGTTTCGCCGGCGGAGTCGCCCACGACTTCAACAACCTCCTCACCGCCATCCAGGGTTACGCCAGCCTGCTGCTATTCGATCTCGGCCCGATCGATCCCCGGCGGGAAGACCTCGAGGAAATCCGAAAGGCGTCGGAGCGGGCCGCCGCGCTCACCCGGCAGATCCTCGCCTTCAGCCACCGGCAGGTCAGCGAGCCTGAACCGGTGGACCTCAACCTGCTGATCGAAGACCTGGAGCGGATGATCCCGCGGCTCATCGGCGAAGACGTCGCTGTCGTGACCGCCCTTGATCCCGGGCTCGGCGTCGTCAACGCCGACCCGCGGCAGCTCGAGCAAGTCATCATGAATCTGGTGGTCAACGCGCGCGACGCGATGCCCGAGGGCGGACGGCTCACCATCGAGACCGCCAATGAGGCCGTGGCCGAGGACGACCCGCGCGCGAGCCCGGACCTGCCGCCCGGTCCGTACATCGTGCTCACCGTGGGCGACACCGGGACCGGCATCGATCCTGAAATCCAGGCCAACATTTTCGATCCCTTCTTCACGACCAAAGAGCCGGGTCGCGGCACCGGGCTCGGCCTGTCGACGGTATATGGGATCGTGAAGCAGATCGGCGGGCACATCGAGGTGGACAGCGAGCTCGGCCGGGGAGCCGATTTCCGGATCTACCTTCCCGAGCTGCCCGGCGCCCGGGTGGAGCGCGCCGCCCGTCCCGCGGCGCTGCCGGCTCCGCGCGGGTCGGAGACGATTCTACTGGTGGAGGACGAAGAGTCGGTGCGAGTCTTCGCGAACAAGGCGCTGGAGAAGCAGGGCTACACCGTGCTGGAGGCCCGCCACGGCCGCGACGCGCTGATGCGGCTGGCGGAGCATGCCGGGCCGGTGCACCTCGTCATCACGGACATGGTGATGCCGGAGATGAGCGGTGGCGAGCTGGCGCGACGGCTGGCGGGGGAGCGGCCGGAGGTGCCGGTGCTGTTCATGTCGGGATACTCGGATGGCGAGATCGCGCACCGGGGGCTGGGGGCGACCAGCGCGTATCTGCAGAAGCCGTTTACTTCGGACGTGCTGGCGAGAAAGGTGCGAGAGGTGCTGGGATGACTTGGTGCTTGCACCGGGGGGCTCGGCGGGTGGGTGTCTTGCGCAGGGGAAACGCGCGAGGGATGACAACCTGCACTGCGACGACTTCAAGGACCGGGTGCGACGACCCCCGGACGCAGGCGTGAGGGGGGCGCCACCGGAGGACTGTGCGC
>JACCSE010000218.1 GCA_013813145.1 Gemmatimonadales bacterium | reverse complement strand
TCCCGGAGCCGGATCTGCCGGGCGATCTCCCGTGCCGCCTCCAGGTTGGTCCTGAGGATGGTCTTCTCGGGATCCTTCTTGCCGGTGTAGCGCCCGGTGTTGACGTCGATGCTGATCAGCGCTTCGGTGGGCTGGATGATGAGCGATCCGCCGGTGGGGAGCTCGACCCGGGCCTTGAACAGATCGCGGATCTCGGCTTCGATGTCGAACTTGTCGAAGAGCGGGGTGGGCTCGGTGTAGAAGTGCACCCGGCCGATCAATTCGGGATCGATCTGCCCGAGATACTGCTCGATCTCGTTGTACAGCTCCTTGGAATCGACGTGCAGCGCGTCCACCTTGGCGCTGAAGAGATCGCGGATGATCCCGCGGGTGAGACTGGTCTCCCGCTGAAGCAACGCCGGTGCCCGGCGGACGAAGGTTTTCTTGCGGTTGATCTTCCGCCAGAGGGTCAGGAGGGAATCGATCTCCCGGCGGAAATGCTCTTCGGTCACCCCTTCGGCCACCGTCCGCACGATGACCCCGCCGGCGTCCTTCGGCAGCAGCTTGGAGACCATCTCGCGCAGCTTGGCCCGCTGTTCGCGGCTTTCGATCTTCCGGCTCACCCCGACCTTCGAGGCGTACGGCATGTAGACGAGGAACCGGCCGGGGAGGGAGATCTGCGCGGTGACCCGGCACCCCTTGGTGCCGATGGGCTCCTTGGTGACCTGCACCGGGAGGGTTTGACCCTTCTTGAGGATATCCTGGATATTGGGGATGGCGCGCCGGGGAGAGATCTCGCGTTGCCGGGACTCGCCGGCACCGACCCGGTCCGTCCCGTTTCCCCGGCCCCGGCGCCGCCGGTCGCGGCTGCGCCAATCGGCTTTTCGCTCGGGTCCGCCGCCCTCGTCCTCCAGCGCTACAGCCGGCGCTTCCGCCGCCACCGGCAGCTCGGTCTCCGCCGCGTCCTCCTCGGCCTCTTCGACCGGATCCTCGTCCTCGTCCGGCTCGAGCAGGTCGGAGGCGTGAAGGAAGGCGCTCTTTTCCTGGCCGATGTCCACGAATGCGGCCTGGATGCCGGGCAGCACCGCCTCGACCCGTCCGAGGTAGATGTCGCCCACGGTACGCCGGTGGTCGGGCCGATCGACGAGCAGCTCGACCAGCCGGTCGTCCTCCAGGATCGCCACGCGGGTTTCCCGCTGGCTTCCGTTGATCAGGATCTCGCGCTTCAAGCGGAACCATCCCAGCCGCGCCGGCGTAACCAGCCGGGGCGACATGCTGAATATGGCTTACCGAGGGTCGGCCAGCGGATCACGGAAACGCGCCCCTCGCACGGGCCTGCCGGCGACGACGACGGACAACCCGCGAGGTGGCGCGAAGCGGACGGGAAAAGTATAAGTGAGCGCCGCAGTTGAGGCTACGGCTGCGACTCAATCGGCGGTCTGCCCCAGGATCTGGCGCGCGAAGACCAGCCGCTGGATTTCGCTGGTGCCCTCGCCGATTTCGCACACTTTGGCATCCCGCATCATCCGTTCGACCGGGTACTCGGTGGTGTATCCGTACCCGCCGAAGATCTGCACCGCCTTGGTGGTGGCGCGCATGGCCAGCTCCGAGCAGAAGAGCTTGGCCATGGCCGCCTCCTTCTTGAACGGCCGCCCGTTCTGCTTGAGCCAGGCGGCATGGTAGAGGAGATGGGTGCCGGCCTGAATTTCCATCGCCATGTCGGCGAGCTGGAAGCTGACTCCCTGAAAGCTTCCGATGGGCCGGCCGAACTGCTTTCGGACCCCGGCGTAGCGCAAGGCCTCCTCGTAGGCGCCTTCGGCGATGCCGAGGGACAGCGCCGCAATTCCGATTCTCCCCCCGTCCAGCGTCTTGAGGAAGTTGATGAATCCCTGACCCGGCTGGCCCAGTACGTTCTCCTTGGGGACCACCGCATCCTCGAAGACCAGCTCGCGGGTGTCGCTGGCCCGCCAGCCCATCTTCTCCTGCTTCTTTCCCGCGCGCACACCCGGGGTCTTCGGCAGGTCCTCCGAGTGGCCCACGCCGAGCGCCCGGCACTGCTCCAGGTCCACCGTATCCTTGGTGACGATGAAGCTGGTGATCCCCTTGTTGCCCCGCCCGGCCTCGGTCCGCGCCGTGACGGAGAAGATCTCACCCACACCGGCGTGAGTGATGAAGATCTTGGAGCCGTTGAGCAGGTAGTGATCGCCCTTGTCCATCGCGGTCGTGATGGTGCCGCCGGCGTCGCTTCCGGCGCCCGGCTCAGTCAGCCCGAACCCACCGAGCACTCGGCCCGAGGCGAGCAGGGGGACGTAGCGTTCCCGCTGCTCGGGGGTGCCGAACTCGATGATGGGCGAGGTGCCGAGATTGGTGTGCGCGCTGATGGTGAGCGCGTGACTCGCGTCCACCTTGGCCATCTCGTGGATGGTGATGTAGTACGAGAGCTGATCCATCCCTGCGCCGCCTAGCTCCTCGCTCCAGGGCACGCCGAGGAGCCCCAGTTCACCCATGGCCTTGACGTTGTCCCAGGGAAAGGTGGACGTCCGGTCCAGCTCGCGCGCGACGGGAGCGATCTGGCTGCTGGAGAAATCGCGCACCATCTCGCGGACCTGGTGATGGTGCTCGGTGAAGTAGAGGGATTCGTCCATGGGTCGGCCAGGCGGGTTGGAGTGAGGTCGCCTTTGATGCCGCGGAATATAACTCGACACCTTCCTCTACGGGGTGGCCCTCCTCCAGAAGCTCAGCAGGCTCGAGCGGGACCCCTGCGACTCGCACCGGTCGCAACCGGCGCAATGCGGTATCCGCTCGCCGAAGTAGCCGATGAGGCTGCGCCGCCGGCAGCCGCGGCCCGCGGCGTAGGATTCCATCGCGGCGATTCGTGCCTCGGCGCGCTGCCGCCGGTGGCGAACTGGCCCCCAGTCGGGC
>JACCSE010000217.1 GCA_013813145.1 Gemmatimonadales bacterium | reverse complement strand
GGCAGCAACCGCACACCCTGCTGGCTCATTTTTCTGTCCCCCTGCCCCCCTGCCCCCCTTCACTCCTCCTTCTGCCCAAATATCGCCAGATTCGACGAATGCCCCGGGTTCACCTTCGCCTTGGGATTGATGTAGTGCACCGCGTTGTTCACCGCGATGCAGGCCTCGGAGGCGCCGGTGGCGATCAGCTTGAGCTTGCCGGGGTAGCTGGTGACGTCCCCGGCGGCGTAGATGCCGGGAACGTTGGTCGCCATGACTTGGTCCACCTTGATGTCGGCCTTCTGAGTATCCAGTCCCCACTCCTTGATCGCGCCGAGATCGGAATGGAAGCCGAGCAGGGGAATCACCGCGTCCACGCCGAGCGTCTCCTCCTCATCGGTCTTGCTGTTGCGAAGGGTGACCTGCTCGATCCGACCGTTGCCGTGCAGCTCTTTGACCTCCCAGAAGGTCCGGAGCTCGCATTGTCCGCAACGCTGTAGCTCGTGCACCTGGTTGACCGTCGCGGCGTGGGCGCGGAACCCGTCGCGGCGGTGAATCAGCATGATCGACTTGGCGATCCCCTGAAGGTTCACCGCCCAGTCGAACGCCGAGTCTCCGCCACCCACCAGAAGCACCCGCTGACCCTTGAACTGGCCGGGGTCGAGCACCTTGAAGTAGAGGCCCCTCTCCTCGAAGCTGTCCTCTCCCTCGATACCCAGCCGGCGCGCCTCGAAGGCCCCGATCCCGGCCGCAATGACGATGGTGCGGGTGGGAAAGGTGTCGGTGGCGGTCTCCAGCACGAAGTGGCCTGCCCCGGGCTCGCCGCTCTCCTCCCGGCGGAGCCCGCTGACGACCTCGCCCAGATGTGTCGTGGCGCCGAACTGGAGCGCCTGCGTCGCCATGTCGCGCACCAGGTCTTTCGCCAGCACCTTGGGGAACCCGGCCACGTCGAAGATGTATTTCTCCGGATACAGCGCCATGAGCTGGCCGCCGAGGGCGGGCAGGGCGTCGATGATACGCGCCGAGGCGCCGCGCATGCCGGCGTAGAAAGCGGCGAAGAGGCCCGTGGGGCCGCCGCCGATGATCGAGATATCCCTGAGCTCGTGCTCCGCCACCGCAGCTCCCGCAACCGAGGAAACTTGGATTGAGGACGAAATGCATAACTATAACTAACCGCCGGCCCTTTCATGCCAGCCCCGCCCGCGGCACATTCACGGCCATGCTTCCATCCCGGATTCTAGCTGTCACCACCACCGCCGTCTTCGCCGGGTCGGCGCTGACCGGCTGCGCCGTGGGCAGGCGGCTGGGGGACATGCTCCGGGAGCGGCCCCCCGCCCCGCTCGATTCCATGAGCAGAGCGAGCGACGCCCGGATCGACAGTCTCGGCATCCTCGCCGGCAGCTTCGTGGGCGAAGGGACCAGCCGCGCGGTCCATCTGCTTTCGAGTGATACGGCGTTCATTTCCGAGCTGGCGCGGCGCTATCGTCCCGACCTGCTCGGTGGTGAGGGGCTCTGGCGGGAGCTGTCCCGGCGGCGGGTCGTCGGGCTCGGCGATGAAAGCCGGCGTCGCACGGTGGGTCGGCGGGGGCCCGAAATTCGTCGGGCGCTGGTCGGCTCTCCGCTGGGCCACACCGAGGTGACGGTGGACGGCATCTTCCTGCACGGCGGCCGCGGCGCCGCCCAGTGCGGCTCCCTCGGCGCCCAAGCGGAGCTGGTGGTCCGCGAGGCCCGCGATGCCGACGATCCGCCGCTGCGCGGACCGGTCCTCGGCGTCGTCCTGGCGGATGAATCGGAGACCCGAGCGCGCGGCCTGGTGCGCCGCCCCGAGGTGCCGAAGCCGTCCGAAGCGCTGATCGGCGATTTGGTCCAGCGCACCGGCCGGGAAATGGATTCAACGCTGGCGGCACTGTACCCTTCCCTTCAGTTGCGGCCGGTCCGCTCCAGCGGGGTCGAGATCAATACGCTGGCCGACCTCGACGCCGCCGACGTCATCGCCTTTCGCGCGGGCCCGGCGACGATCCGCTATGCGGTCTCCCTTCGCGGTCGCCGGGTGGGCGCGGGTGGGCGGGACACCCTGGTCGCGACGGCGGTGATGGTGTGGGACAGCGCGGGCGCGTGGCGGCAGACGGTCTTCCAGCCCACTCTCCTCGCGGCCTTCGGCGGGCAGCTCGATGCCTACGGGATGGCAGGCCGGCCCTACTACTGGCGCCGGCTCCAGCCGATCAGCGACGTCGCCTTCGCCC
>JACCSE010000212.1 GCA_013813145.1 Gemmatimonadales bacterium | reverse complement strand
GGTACGGTGCCCAGCACCTTCACCACCGGCTACCGCTACGCGGGTCTCGGGTACACCACGGCGTTCGACGCCGCCGTCGCGCCGCTGATGGCGCGGCACAGCCATGCCGAGCTGGACGACACGCCCTGCGTGGACGGCGGGATCTTCGTGCTGATGGGGAACGACGAGTACCTGCTCCGCCAGATCGAGGCCGGCGAGCGCGACCGCGCCCGCGACTATGCGGCCTGGCTGCTCGCCGCGGCCGGCGGATACGCGATCAAGATCGTAAATCCGGGCGGCATCGAAGCCTGGAAGACCGGGCAGCGCAACGTGGGCGGCCTGGACGACGCAGTCGGTGGGCGGGTGACGCCCCGCGCCATCCTCGAAGTCCTGACCGACGCCGGCAACGCGCTTGCGCTCCCGCATCCGGTGCACATCCACTGCAACAATCTCGGCCTCCCCGGTAACGCGGCCACGACGCTCGCCACCATGGAGGCGCTCGCGGGCCGGCGGGCGCACTTCACTCACCTCCAGTTCCACTGCTACGGCGGCGAGCCGGGCAAGGGGTGGAGCTCGGGGGCGGCGCGGGTCATGGAATACGTCAACGCGCATCCCGAGGTCAGCGCCGACGTGGGTCAGGTGATGTTCGGGCCGGCGATGACCATCACCGCCGACGCACCGGTCGAGTACCTGCTGTACAAGAGCAGCGGCCGCCGCTGGACCAACATCGACATCGAGCTCGAGACCGGCTGCGGCATCGTCCCGCTGGCCTACAAGGACAAGGCCTCGGTCTCGGCGCTGCAGTGGGCGGTCGGGCTGGAGCTGTTCCTGCTGAGCCGGGATCCGTGGCGGGTGGTCCTCTCGACCGACCATCCGAACGGGGGCTCCTTCCTCTCCTATCCCGCGCTGATCCAACTGCTGATGGACCGGTCGGTGCGGGACGAGCAGCTCAAGCAGGTGAATCCCAGCCTACTGGGCGGAAGCGCCCTGGCCGACGGCCTGGCACGGGAGTACACCCTGAACGAGATCGCCATCGTCACCCGGGCGGGGCCGGCGCGGCTGCTCGGACTCCGGCAGAAGGGTCACCTCGGTCCCGGCGCTGACGCCGATGTGACCGTGTACCGCCGTGACGCCGACATTGCCAGGATGTTCTCGACGCCGCGCTACGTGGTGAAAGGCGGGGTCGTGGTGGTGGAGGAGGGGCAGCTCCGCCGGGCCCCCTCCGGAAAGCGGCTGCGTGTCGCGCCGGGGTACGACGAGGCCGTGCTGCGAGACCTGCGCCGCCACTTCGAGGAGAATTCGACGGTGGCGTTCGACAATTATCCGGTGCGGGACCTCCCCGGCACCCCACTGCCGGTGGGGTCGGGTACATGAGCCGCCTCTCCCCCTACGAGGGTTCATGAACGTCCGCGGCGTCTACATCGAAGACACCTTCGCGGAAGCGTTCACCATGCGGGTGGCCCGGATCGTCATCACCGCCCGGAACCCCAAGTGGGCCCGCGAGGCGGCGCTCAAGCTGACCGGCTTCGCGACCTCGGTCATCGGCTGCAAGTGCGAGGCGGGAATCGAGCGGGTGCTCCGCTCCGGGGAGACGCCCGACGGCCGGCCGGGTCTCGCCATCCTCCTCATGGCCATGGGCAAGGACGATCTGCCCAAGCGGCTGATTGAGCGGATCGGGCAGACGGTGCTCACCTGCCCCACGACCGCGTGCTACGACGGGTTGCCCGACGCGCCCGACCGGGTCGGAGTCGGATCGGCGCTCCGGTTCTTCGGCGACGGCTTTCAGAGCAGCAAGGTGATCGACGGTCACCGTTTCTGGCGGGTGCCGGTGATGGAGGGCGAGTTCCTGGTGCAGGAGAAGTTCGGCATGGTGAAGGGCGTGGGCGGCGGAAACTTCCTCATCCTGGCGCGGAGCGCCGACGCTGCGCTCGAGGCCGCCGAGGCCGGTGCCGAGGCGATGAGCGGGCTTGCCGGGGTCATCCTGCCTTTCCCCGGGGGTGTGGTCCGCAGCGGCAGCAAGGTCGGCTCCCGCCGGATCAAGAGCATGATCGCCTCGACCAACGACGCCTACTGCCCCACGCTCCGGGCGGTGACCGAGACCGCGCTGCCGGAAGGAGTCAATTCGGTGCTGGAGATCGTCGTCAACGGGGTGGACGCGCCCGCGATCGCCGGCGCGATGCGCGCGGGGATCGACGCGGCGTGCCGCGACGGGGTCGTGGCGATCACCGCCGGGAACTACGGCGGAAAGCTGGGCCCACACCACTTCCACCTGCGCAAGATCATGAGCGAGGGGGGCGGCGCGTGACCGCGGGATTACTCGCGCGTCTTCGGGCACCGCTCGCCGCCCGTGCCGACCTGGGTGAAGCGCTTGCACTAGGGTGGGTAGCGCTCAGCCCGGCGGAGCTGGCCCGGCGGCCGATCCGGCTGGATGGCCGCGCGGCGGCGCTGGGCGACCTCTTCGACCTGAGCGGAGAGCCCAGGGGCAGGATTCGCTTCGAGGGAGATCTTCGCCTGGCGGATCGCCTCGCCGCCGGACTGGGCGAAGGCGAAGTGACGGTGGACGGAAGCGTAGGGGACGATGTCGGTAGTGGAATGGCGGGGGGCACCGTCGTGATCCGGGGCGACGCCGGCGTACGGGCCGGTGCCGCCGCGCCCGAGGCGCGACGCGGGATGACCGGCGGCGAGCTGGTCATCCACGGCAACGCAGGCCCCGCGGCCGGGACCCGGATGCGGCGGGGGCTCATCGCCATCCGGGGTCGCGCGGGTGCCGGGGCCGGAGCCACGATGATCGCGGGCACGGTGGTGATCATGGGCGCCGCGGGTCCGGAGACCGGGCTCTGGTCCAAGCGGGGATCCATCATAGCACTCGGACGCATCTCCATCCCGGCGACTTACCGGTACGCCTGCACCTATCAACCGGCCTATCTCCGGCTGGTGCTGACCCGGCTCCACACCCGGCACGGGCTGCCGATCAAGCCCCGCCACCTGTCGGCCTTCTTCCGCCGGTACAGCGGCGACCTCGCCGATCTCGGCAGGGGAGAGATCCTGGAATGGACAGCGAAATGATGTCTCTGGCGATGAACGAGCAGGCGGTCGAGATCGCCGACAGCATGGTGGAGCACGCGGCGCTGCTGCGGGTGCGGAGCGTGACGCTGCCCGGCGGCGCGCGGGTCATCGACGCCGGGGTGGAAGTGGACGGAGGCTACGACGCCGGGCTCGCGCTGGCCGAGATCTGCATGGGTGGGCTCGGCAGCGTGGCCTATACCCCGCTGCAGGTCGGCGAGACGTCCTGGCCGGGGCTCACCGTGTGGACCGACCATCCGGCCGTGGCCTGCATGGCGTCGCAGTACGCGGGGTGGGCCATCTCGGTGGACAAGTTTTTCGCCATGGGGTCGGGCCCGCTCCGGGCCCACGCCCGGGTGGAGAAGGAGCTGTTCGAGCGGCTCGGCTACGCCGAGGAGGTGGACCACGGCGTGCTGGTGCTCGAGGGACGCACGTTGCCGGACGACACAGTAGCGGAGTGGGTGGCTGAAAAGGCGCGGCTCAAGCCGTCGCGACTCACCTTCGTCGTGGCGCCGACGGCGAGCCTGGCCGGTGGGGTGCAGATCTCGGCCCGCGTTCTCGAGACCGGGCTGCACAAGATGGAGGTACTCGGCTTCGACGTGCGTCGGGTCGTAAGCGGGATGGGTACCGCACCGATCGCGCCGGCGGCCAAGAACGACCTCCGCGCCATCGGCCGCACCAACGACTGCATCTTGTACGGCGGACGGGCGCGCTATACGATACGCGCCGGCGACGACGAGCTGGCCGAGCTGGCGGCCAAACTGCCCGCCTCCGCATCGGCGGACTACGGCACGCCGTTCTCCGAGATCTTCCAGCGCTACGAAGGCGACTTCTACAAGATCGACCCGCTGCTTTTCAGCCCGGCGGAGGTCTGGCTCAGCAGCACGGAAACGGGCCGCACCTTTCACGCCGGGCGGCTCGACCCCGAGGTGCTCCAAGCCTCGCTCACTCCCACTTCCTGAGTCAGGAGCAACCCGATGCGGCGACTTTCGACCTGGTGGCTGGTCCCCTCGTTCGTGCTGGCGGCCGGCTGCGGCAGGGCCGATGATAGAGCCGCGGACGCTCCCGCGGCTGCCGACTCGGCCATGGCGCCCGCTGCCGCGGAGGCCGGCCCGCAGGCGGTCGTGACGGTCATCTACAACCCGCCCAAGGATCTCAAGGCGTTCGAGAAGTACTATGCCGAGACCCACGTGCCGCTGGTGGTCTCGAAGCAGGATGAGATCGGCTTTACCAAGGCGGAACTGACCAAGTTCACGAGCGCGCTGGACGGCAAGAAGCCGACCTTCCACCGGCAGGCGGAGCTCTACTTCAATTCACTGGACGATGCGAAGAAAGGCATGCAGACGCCCGGCTTCAAAGCGGTGGGCGACGATCTGGCCAAGTTCGCCACGGGCGGGCTGCTCGGCATGGTGGCGCTCGAGACCGGCGACAAGGGAGCGGCTCCCTGCCCCGCGCTGGTAACGGTCATTTACAACACTCCCAAGGACAGCGCGGCGTTCGAGTCCTACTACTCGGCGACTCACGTTCCGCTGGTCGGCGGCGGACAGCAGGAGATCGGGTTCACCCGCGTCGATCTCACCCGATTCGACTCCAATCTCGACGGGTCGAACCCGGCCAAGTACCGCCAGGCGGAGCTCTGCTTCGACTCCATGGACGAGCTCAAGAAGGGGACCGCCACCGCGGCGTTCAAGAAAGTCGGCGATGACCTGCCGAAGTTCGCCACCGGCGGACTCACGGCACTCATCGGCGAGCAGCAGTAGTCTGCAGATCGCCATCCTCGCCGCCCGCGAGGGCTGGCATACCGGGGAGCTGATCCGCGCGCTCGAGGCGCGCGGACACACCGGTGCAGTGGTTCCCTACGAAGGGCTGGTGGCCTCGATCGGCCGCCGGCCCGGACTCCGAAGCGGCGCGGTCGACCTGGACCGCGCGGACGCGGTCCTCGCCCGCATCATCCCGTCAGGATCGCTGGAGCAGATCATCTACCGGGTGGACGCCCTCCACCGATTGGAGGATCGGGGCGTGCGGGTGATGAACTCCCCGCGGGCGATCGAGCGCACCGTGGACAAGTTCTGGACGTCCGCCCTGCTCGAGCAGTGCGGGCTTCCAACGCCCGAGACGATCGTCTGCGAGACCGCCGAGGAGGCGTCCGCCGCGTTCCGCGTTCTGGGCGACGCGATCGTCAAGCCCCTCTTCGGATCGATGGGCCTGGGAATGGTCCGGGTGAGCGACGAAGAGATGGCCTTCAGGGTGTTCCGCACCATCGAGCAGATCCGAGGCGTCTACTACCTTCAGCGCGCCATCGACCACGACGGGCGCGACATCCGCGCTTTCGTCGTGGGCGGCAGGGTGCTCGGGGCGATCGAACGCCGCTCGGAAGGATGGCGCACCAACCTCTCGCGCGGCGGGACTGCCTGCCCGGTGCGGCTATCCGAGGAGTGGAGCGCCCTGGCGGTCAGGGCGGCGGCCGCGGTTGGCGCGGAGTACGCCGGCGTCGATCTGCTCCCGGCGCGGGACGGCGGGGTATACGTGCTGGAGGTGAACGGGATCCCCGGCTGGCAGGGCCTCCAGCAGGCGACCGGGCTCGACGTGGCGGGCGCGCTGGTGGAGCAGTTGGCCCAGGGGCGGGGGTGACCGGCGCGGAGGTCGCCGCGGCGGCCCAGCTCGCCTGCCTGCTGGAGGTGAGCGCCCCCAAGCCGGGAAACATCTCGCCGGGCCGGGACTTTCACGACACCCGCTACGAGGACTTCCTGGCGAGCGCCGTCGCGATCGGCCCCGCGCTCGCGGCAGCCGGCGAGCGGCCGCTCGGCGCCACCATTCGGGCGGCGGTCGAGGCCACCGGCCGCTGGACCCGGTCCAACACCAATCTGGGCATGGTGCTGTTGCTGGCGCCGCTGGCGCGCGCGGCACGTCCCGAGGGCGGGAGCCTCCGCCAGCGCATCACCCGGGTGCTCGCGGACACCACCGTGGCCGACGCGGAGGAGACGTACGCCGCCATCCGTCGCGCGCGGCCGGGCGGCCTGGGCCACTCCGCGGCCGAAGACGTGGCGGCCGCGCCGACGGTCACCCTGCGTGAGGCGATGGCATTGGCGGCGGGCCGCGACACCATCGCGCGGGAGTACGTCACCGACTTCGCCGTCACCTTCGAGGTGGGCGCGCCGTCGCTCCGGGC
>JACCSE010000210.1 GCA_013813145.1 Gemmatimonadales bacterium | reverse complement strand
GCCCGGAGCGCCTCGACCACGCCGCTGTGGTAGTCGGCGGTGAGGCGGCCTGCGATTTCGGCCTTGAGGCCAAAGCCCCGGCGGAAGTAGGTGCTCTCCATGGCCTCAATCTATACCCGAGTCGGTGGGCTCGGGCGGCTCATCGGCGGCGCACCCCCGCGCCGCCGGCACTACCGGCACGTCGCGAAACCGGCCGCGCAAGACGAGCCGGTCGGCGCCGCTGACCGACCGGACGTGGGCCACGAATCGCCCGGTAATCCCCCCGGTGCCCGCGGACTCCAGCACCACGGCTCCGCTGTCGCTCCGAAACCCTTCGACCGCGGTCTCGGCGAACCAGCGGAGCCCCACGGCGGCTCCGGGAGGGGTGGAGTCGGCCCGCGCCGGCGGCAGCACCGGATAGCTGTCGGCGAGTACCGAGTCGGCCGGATAGAGAGCCACCGCGACCCCGCTGTCTCCTCGCACCGCGCGGATCTCGAGCACCCGAAGGCTGTCGCACCACTCGGCGGTGGCGCGCCCGGAAAGCCGGCCGGTGTCAGAGCCGGTCCAGTGGGCCTCGAGCCGCGCGCGCTCCGGCGCGGGGTCGGCGGGACGGGAGCAGGCGGCGAGGGCGAGAAACAGTGACAGGCGCACCCGCGAGAACCTAAGCGAGCTGATTGGGCGCGTCATCCCGAGCGGAGCGAGGGATCGGGTGGCTGACGCACTCGGGCACCACATGCCCGAGCATCGAGCGTCACACGCACGCCCGGGCCGATCCTCGCTCCGCTCGGGATGACTCATCCGGCCGGTGTGCCGTTCCTGCCCCGCTGGCCATCACCTCGCCCCCGACACCACGATATCGAACCGCAGCTTCCCCCCCGTATCCGGCGAGATCGGGTGGCTCAGCTCGAAGCGGAGCAGGCCGCCGTACACCGAGAGTCCGACACCCCCGCCCACCAGTGCCCGGCTGCCGAACAGCCCTCCGGGTCGCTCGGCCTGCCCCGCGTCGACGAACAGCACCGGCCGGAGCCGGCCGGGGATCGGGGCGACGTCGAGTTGGGCCGCCCAGAATGCCTGGCCCCGGAGCGCGGCGTAGTCGAACCCGCGCACCGTGTTGACGCCGCCGAGGCGAAAGAGCGACTGCATGAGCGTCGGCGCCGTCGCCAGCCCGCCCTTGAGCCGAAGCGTGACGCCCCGCCGTCCGCCGAATCCGCGGCGGATCTCACCGAACACGCGCCCAGTCGTGCGACCCTCGCCCGCCAGCACGTCGGCGGTGAGGGTCCATCGGGTGTCGCCGGCGCCGGCCAAGCGGACGTACCCGCCGCCGAAGGTTCCCTCGTACACCGGCGGATTCGTCGGGAAGATCCCGGAGCCGCCGAGGAAGTCGTTTACCTCCGAGGTCGCCTCCCGCGCCACGCTGCTTTGCCGATCCAGCCGCACCCCGGCGCCGAGATCGAGCCCGGTGGCGAGCGAGGTCTCGTAGCCCACCGAGCCCCCCGCCATCAGCGCGTAGTCGGCATTGTCGTGGGTGGTGAAGAGGGCGTTGAGGGTGTTCCCGAACCCATGGCCCGGCGAGAACGGGTCCACCTCGGTCACGTCCCGGTACCCGCTCAGCGCCAACCGTCCGCCGGGAGCATCACGCAGGAGCGTCAGCCGGCCCGTGATCCGCTCGTCGCTGAACCCGTATCGCAGCGAGCCGTACAGATCGGTGAAACGGGCGGAGGGCACCCGCACCCGGTAGCCCAGACCGAAGGAGAGTCCCTGTACTCGGTCGTAGCGCAGAGCGTCGGTCAGCCGCTCGTACCCGACGCCGTGGGCTCGCTCGCCGGTGAGTGGCCCGGGCAGCTCCTCCGCCACCCGCGCCAGCTCGGCCTCGGTCTCGCGGTGCCGGCGCTCGTCAGCCGGATCGCTCTCCAGGGAGAGCGAGTCGGACCACCCTTCGAAGCGCGAGAGCGCGTGGTTGGAGGGCCGGTGCAGCTCGTAGCGGCCTCCGGCCCAGCGGTCGGCGTAGCTCCAGGAGCGTAGGCTGTCCTCCCGCTCTGTCCGAAGTGAGTCCCGGCGCGCCCGCCTCGCGTCGGGGCCGCGCACGGCCTTGGGCAGCGGCAGCTCGAAGGCGATGGGGCGGCCGGCGTTGATCTCGAAGTCCTCGAACGTCGTCGTCGCCCGGAATGGAATCACCACGTCGCTCACGAGGGGAATGCGCACCCGCCCGGCGATCACCTGGCGGTAGGGCATCCAGAAGCGGCCGTCCTGCAGTGCGTACTCCAGGTCGGCGTCGATGCTCGCGACCTGGTTGGCGATGGAGTTGACCCGGCGGGCCGAAGCCGAATCCGAGCGGCTGGCGCTGTCCGGAACCACCCACAGACCGGTTCCCACGTACCGGAAGGTGAGCCGGACCACCACGGCGGTGCTCGAGTCGATCCACATCCTCCCGGCGATTAGCGCCGGGCCGGTGCGCCGGGGAGTCACTTCCACCTGGAGCAGCCGGAGCGAGCCGCCTTGGGCGGGGGTGACCGTGAGTCCGCTCGTCAGCGTGTAGCGGTACCACTCGGGTCCGGTCGCAGCCAGCGGGTGCAGTGCCCCGCGGGCCGGGAACTCGTCGCTGAAGATGCGGACCGAGTCGTCTACACCCCTGGGAACGAACCAGGGGCGGTCCCACACGCTGGAGAGCCGAAGCCAGCCGGAACGGGAGCGGGACCGGCGACCGATCACGTCCACCCGCAGGTCGTTGGGGCGCTGCCAGCGCACGTCGGCGACCTGCTCCTCCACCGCCGAGACCGGCACCTGCGCCCAGCGGCGGCGGCCGGTACCCACCGCCAGACGGTAGTGGATGCGGGCTCGGTAATCGGAGACGAGTGAGTCGGCGGAGTGCCGGCGCGCCATGGCGCGCTCGACGAGCTGCTGGACGGCGGGGCTGGTGTACGGTGGCGCGGAGTCTGGTGGAGGTGATTGGCCGACGGCGATGGACAGCAGTGCGACTATGACGTTTGCGCCCATTTGCTCCGGCCGTCTCGGTGGAGCCCGTATGCCTTGAGACGGCGCCAGAGAGT
>JACCSE010000206.1 GCA_013813145.1 Gemmatimonadales bacterium | reverse complement strand
TCCTGGACCAGACCTCGCACCGGCACCACGCGGGGATCGCCGAGCGCGCGGCGCGGCTCGCCGGCGAGCTCGAGCGGACCGACGACCTCGCCCCTCTCGCCGCCGAAGGAATCGTGCTGGAGATGCTGGTAGCGCTGGCGCGGGCCGACGACGGTGAGATCCGGCAGCCTCCGCCCTGGCTGCTCCGCGCGCAGGAATTGCTGCACGCCAGATTCGCGGAGCCGCTCCGCGTGAGCGAGATCGCCAGCGACGTGGCGGTGCATCCGGCGCACCTCGCGCGTGCGTTTCGCCAATGTTTCCGGGTGTCGCTGGGAGCCTACGTGCGGCGGCTGCGTCTCGAGTGGGCCGCGCGGGAGCTCACCGGGTCAGAGGTGTCGCTGGCCGGGCTGTCGCTGGCGGCGGGTTTCGCCGACCAGAGCCACTTCACCCGGGCGTTCAAGCGCTACAGCGGACTTACGCCGAGCGCGTTCCGTCGGACCAGCCGGCGCTGAGTGCGGCGAGCGGGGGAGCGCGCCACGGCTGGGGTTGGCGCTCGAGAACGACGAGGGCGACGATGGGCGGATCGCCGGAGACTGCGCCGATCACGCCGAAGGCCTGCCGAGTGGCGTCCTTGAGGCGGAAGATGACCCCGACCACCCGCTCCTGACCCTGCCCCACCAGCGACAGAACGCGGGCTTCTTCTTCCCGACTGGCGAACACGCCGAGCACGTCACCCACCCGCAGCAGCTCCGCCGGCGATTCGTAGCCGAGCAGCCGGGCGAACGGCCGGTTGACCACGACCGGCGAGCCGCTGGGTCGGAACAGACAGAGACCCACGGGGACGGTGTCGGCGAGCGAGCGAACCTGCTCTTCCGTCTGCCGGAGCGCGTCCTCGACCCGGCGGCGTGCCGCCATGGCTTCCTTCAGGTCGGCCACCTGCTTTCGCAGGGACGTGACCTCGTTGATGAGGTCCTGTTTAGGGCGGTGTTGGTCTCGCATGACAGAGAGTAGGACGGCGACCTCGCGACGTCTTGCACGGGACGCGGGCCCTTGGCCTCGTACGAACAGTCAGCGAATCAGCGGTGCAAGAAGACGCACCATGGTGATGACTACGACGATGCCGACCAGGTCGAGCACCAGTCCCCAGCGGATCATCCGGCCGAGCGGGATGTAGCCCGAGCCGTAGACGATGGCGTTGCAAGGCGTGGAGACCGGAAGCATGAACCCCAGACTGGCGGCGAACGTCGCGCCCAGCGCGGGTTCCAGCGGGTCGAGGTTCGCGGCCTGGGCAATGGAGATCACGACCGGGACGATCATGTTGGCCGCCGCGGTGTTGGAGGTCGTTTCCGACAGCAGCACCGCGGCGACTACCGACGCCACGAGCAGTCCGAAGCTGCCGCTGAGCGGAAGCAGCCCGGTGATGCCCCGCCCCAGCGCCTCCGCCAGTCCAGTCTGAAACGAGAGCACTCCGAGCGCGAAGCCGCCACCGTACAGCAGCACTACCCCCCAGTCGATCCGCATCGCCTCATCCCAGGTGATCGCCCGGCCATCCTTTCCCGGCAACACGAAGAGAAGCAGCGCACCCACCACTGCGGCGACGCCCTCGGGCACCCGGCGAACCAGCCACAGGTAAGCGGCACTGCTCTCCCCAGCAACGAGCGCGACCAGACCGGGGGCCACCCACAGCACCACAGTGATCCCGAACGCGATCGCCACCGACCGCTGGCCCCGGGACCACGGGCCCAGCTTGGCGCGCTCGCTCCGGATCAGCTCGGCACTCCCGGGCAGCTCGCTCAGGCCCGCGGGAGCTACGGCGCGCAAGTACAGACAGAGAAACCCGTACAGCACCAGCACGATCGGCACGCCGACCAGCGACCATTGAAAGAACGGGATCTCGACGCCGAGGAGCGTGCGGATGAACCCGATGCCGATCACATTGGGCGGGGTGCCGACCGGCGTCGCCAGCCCGCCGACCGACGCGGCGTAGGAGATCATCAGCATCAGCGCCGCCGGATAGCGCGGATCGATCGCGCGCCGCTCGTCGGAGCCGCGCAGGGTCGCGAGGATCGACATGCCGATGCCGTACATCATCGCGGTCGTGGCGGTGTTGGAGATCCACGCCGAAATCGCCGCCGTCACCGCCCCGATGGCGACCAGAATGCGCGCCGGCCGGGCCCCCACCCAGCGGAGCCCGAGCACCGCGTAGGCGACCCGCCGATCGAGCCCGTGGAGGAAGATGGCGCGGGAGAGAATGAAGGCGCCGATAAACAGGAAAATCAGCGGATCGGCGAAGGGAGCAAACACCTCCTTCGCCGGCGCCACCCCGAGCAGCACGCAGACCGCGGCGCCCAGCAGGGCGGTCGCCGGAAGCGGTAGTGCCTCGGTGACCCACAGCACCACGACCGCGCCGAGCACGCCGGCCAGGCGGTGGGCTTGGGGGCTGAGGCCGGGCAGCGGCAGGAACAGCAGCAGCAGCAGCACGGCCGGGGCGAGCACCGCGCCGACGCGCTGCACTGGGCGGCGCTCGCTCACGTGGGGTACCGATCGGATATCGACTGGGCCACGGGCCTGTCTGTTACCGACACGATGTCCACCTTTGCTGTGGAGAGTTGGGAATGTGCAGCGAGCGGGTCCACGCGGGGTACGGTGTGGTTCGGGGTGCGCAGCGATCGCTTGGTGTGCCGGTGCTGGGGGCGGGGTGCGTCCCTCCGGTCGCAGCCGCGCGCTTCGATCTTCGAGATCGCGCAGCGAC
>JACCSE010000203.1 GCA_013813145.1 Gemmatimonadales bacterium | reverse complement strand
ACCCAGGGCTATGTCGAGATAACGGCGAAAGGTGCGTGCGCCGTGCTTGGCTGCTCCTTCCGCGATGTTGGCCGCCGCCGAGTAGGCGGCGCGCCTGGCCTGGGAGGTAAGCGCATAGCGTTCTGTGGACGGCCAGTCGCGGCTGCATCGGTAGACCGCGAGGGCCAGTTCGTGACAGGCGACCCACGCCTTTAACCTCTCGTGCCGTTTCCCATCCCGCACCAGTGCGGTACTTGCTCGAGGCATGTGCGAAAAAGTACGAAATGAGAACGGGACAGAGGTACCGCCATCGCGCGGCTAGGTACCCGCCAGCGCGACCTGTCCCCCTGACCCCCTGCCCCCCTGTCCCGCTGCCATCTCAGCTCTCCAACTCCGCCCGCCCCCTGAACCACTCGAGCGCCCCCGGATTGGCCAGCGCATCGGTGTTCGCCACTGGACGCCCATGGATCGCCTCCCGCACCGCCAGCTCGGTGATCTTGCCGCTGATGGTGCGAGGGATGTCGGGGACTTGGAGGATCTTGCGGGGGACGTGATGGGGGGTAGTATGGTCGCGGATGTGGCGGCGAATGCGGTCGGCGAGGGAGTGGTCGAGCGAGATGCCATCGCGGAGCCGGACGAACAGCACGATTCGCACGTCGCCCTGCCATTCCTGGCCGACGACGAGACTCTCGACCACCTCGGGAAGTTGCTCCACCTGTCGGTAGATCTCGGCGGTGCCGATGCGCACCCCGCCGGGATTCAGCGTGGCGTCGCTCCGGCCCAGGATGACGAGTCCCTCGTGCTCGGTGAGCCGGGCCCAATCGCCGTGGCGCCAGACGTTGGCGTAGTGTGAGAAGTAGGCGGACCGGTACTTGGACCCGTCGGGGTCGTCCCAGAAGCTCACCGGCATGCTGGGGAACGGGCGGGTGCAGACCAGCTCGCCATCGCGCTCCTGGAGTGGCCGTCCGCCGGGATCGAAGACGTCCACCGCCATGCCGAGCCCGCGGGTCTGCAACTCGCCGCGCCAGACCGGGGCGATGGGGTTGCCGAGCGCGAAACAGGAGACGATGTCGGTGCCGCCGCTGATGCTGGCGAGGTGGAGGTCGTGCTTGATCCGCCGGTAGGCATAGTCGTAGCCCGGGGCCGCGAGGGGGCTGCCGGTGGAGAGGATAGTGCGCAGCGCCGAAAGATCGTGCGTCCGAGCCGGTTCCAGCCCCTCCTTCTCGGCGAGTGCCAGGTATTTGGCGCTGGTGCCGAACACCGTCACCCGCTCCCCTTCAGCCAGGTCCCAGAGGATCCGTGGCGGCGAGAGCGGCGCCCCGTCGAACAACACGACCGTCGCTCCGGCGGCCAGCGAAGAGACCAGCCAGTTCCACATCATCCAGCCGCAGGTAGTGAAGTAGAAGATCCGGTCGTCGCGCGCGAGGTCGGTGTGCAGCACCAGTTCCTTCAGATGCTGGAGCAAGGTCCCTCCGGCGCCATGCACCATGCACTTGGGCAGACCGGTGGTGCCCGAGGAGTACATGACGTAGAGCGGGTGGTCAAACGGAAAGCGGGGGAGCGGGGCAGCGGGGCCGGGGGGCAGACTGCCGCGCCAGTCCGCGTAGTGCACTGCATCCCGAATCAGCCCGATCTCAGGATGATCCCGAAGGTAGGGAACCACGACCACGCGCTCAATTTCCGGAATGCGCTCTCGTACCTCCCTCACCCGTTCCAGGGAGTCGATCTCCTTGCCGGCGTAGCGATAGCCGTCAACGGCAAAAAGGATGCGGGGGCGGATCTGGCCGAAACGGTCGAGCACGCCGCCGGCGCCGAAGTCGGGGGAGCAGGAGGACCAGATCGCGCCGATGCTGGCGGCGGCCAGCATCGCGATGACGGCCTCGGGAATGTTGGGGAGGAAGCCGGCGACGCGATCCCCCGCGCCAACCCCGTGCGCGCGGAGCGCGCCGGCGGCCGCCGCGACTTCGCGGCCCAGCTCCGCGTAGCTGAGCGCGCGCTGCCGCCCGCGCTCGTTCCAGAAGACCAGCGCCTCCCGCTCGTCGGCATAGCGCAAGAGATTTTCGGCGAAGTTGAGCCGGGCTCCGGTAAACCAGCGAGGCCCGAGCTCCGGATCCGGTGGCGCCATGCGGTCGAGCCCCAGGACTACGTTCTCCCAGGGCGGCTCACCCGCCCGTTCCTCGGCCACCACGCCGCAGAACTCCCACACCTCCGGCCAGAACGCCTCGGGCCGCTCGACCGACCACCGATAGAGAGAGGAAAAATCGGAAACCGCCTCCGCTCCGGCGGGCCGCCGGAAGCGGACCCGATCGAGAAAGGCGGTCATGTTCGCGCGCCGAATCCGCTCGGCGCTGGGGGTCCAGGC
>JACCSE010000198.1 GCA_013813145.1 Gemmatimonadales bacterium | reverse complement strand
CGCCTGCGCCGCGGCGCTGGCCGGGGCGGCGGCATGACGCTCGCCGATTCGCGGATGGTGCGCGAAGGCTTCGTCCCAGTCCGCCGGCCCGGTCTCGCGCCAGACGTCGTCAGCCGCCGCGAGCAGGGCCTCGACGCTCGCGAACGGCCGGCGGAGGAGCATCCCTTCCACCCAGCGCGACGAGCCGCAGCAGGAGTGGAGGCGGTCCCCGGCGTCGGGCCGGGGCAGTGCGTTGAGCCCTTCGAGCGTCACTCGAGTACGGTGCCGAAGAGCCGGAGCCGCGCGATCCCGCCGTCGGGGTAGATGGCGAGCCGCGCGTGAGTGGCCGGCCCCGCCGACACCTCGAACCGGTGCTGGGCGTGCGGCTGGAGCGCCGTCTGCGGGAGCAACGTGGTCCAGGCATCGGCCTCCGCGGCATCGCAGGACTCGATCGAGCAGCTCTCGGGCGCGTTGCCCTTGAAGTGATCGGTATCCACCTCGACCCGCTGAATCGTTCCACGCGCTGCCAGCCGCACGATCGTCCAGTCGTGCCCGGGCCCGCGGCGGCGCTTGGTTTCCCAACCGTCTCCCATGTGGGTCGAGCGGCCCGGCAGGATGAGGTTGTGCCGGTGGCCGAAGAACATGTCGCTGCAGGCGACGACCAGAGCGCCGTTTTCCAGCGCGCCCAAGTCCACCGTGACGCCCGGCCGGAGCCCGGAGCCCCGCGCCGGTTCGCCGTACGCTCGGAGGCGGGCGACACCGCCGTCGGGATAAATATTGAACCGGAGATGGGTGACTCGCCCGCGATCCGAAATGGGAAAGGCGTTCTCGGCATCACCCCGGAGGGCGGAGCGCGGAAGGACTTCTCGCCACTCCACTCCGGTCCCGGCGGCGAGCGCATCGGCCTCGCCCGGGGCGTCAACCGCGCAGGCCTCGATCGAGCACTGCTCGGGATAGTTGCCCTTGAAGAAACTGGTATCCACCATCACGCCGTGCAGCACCGCGGGGAGGCCGAGGCGGATGATGCACCAGTCGTGACCGGGGGTGCGGCGGCGGCGGGTCTCCCAGCCGTCCATCCACTTGCCGCGGTCGGTGTACTCGCCTTCGCGCCAGATCGGCTTCTCCGGCTTGAGCAGGTTCTCCTTCGGCGCGAAGAACTCGTCGTTCGCCAGCAGCACCTCGCCGCCGAGGCGCGCCGCCGCCACGTCCACCAGATCCGTGAATGTCGTCATGAGTCGAAGCGGGTGAGCAAGCGGCCACGCGCCGGCGGATCCGCCGCGCCGCGGGCGTACACCCGCTCACCCCGAAGGTATGTCGCCTCGACCACGCCCGCGAGGGTGCGGCCGAGCCAGGGTGTGAGACGGTGGCGGTGGCGGAGCATGGACTCGTCCACCACGAACTCCTCCTCAGGACGCCAGAGCACCAGGTCGGCGTCGCTGCCCGGCGCGATGGCACCTTTCCGGCCGCCGAGCCCGGCCAGGCGGGCCGGCCCCTCGCACAGCCACTTGGCCAGCCGCTCCGGCGCGTGTCCCCTGGCGCGGGCTTCGGTCCAGACCGCCGGCAGCCGGAGCTGAAGCGAGGCGATTCCGCCCCAGGCGCCGAGAAAGTCGCCCTCCTCCCGCCGTTTCATCCCCGGCGGCACGGGCGAATGGTCGCTGACCACCGCGTCCAACCGCCCGCGCGCCAATGCATCCCACAGCGCCTCGCGCTGGCGCGCCTCCCTGATCGGCGGGGCGCACTTGTACTCGGTGGCGCCGGCCGGAATTTCTTCGGCCGCGAAGCCGAGATAGTGCGGGCAGGTCTCCACCGTGATCCGCACCCCCGCGGCGCGCGCGGCGCCGATCAGCTCGACCGTCTCCACCGCCGACGCATGGACCACATGCACCCGGAGCCCCGACCCACGCGCAAGGTCGATGAGAAAGCGGACGGCCTCGGTCTCCGCCTCGACCGGCCGGGTGGCGAGCCAGGTGGCATACGACCGCCGGTCGCCCGAAGCCGCCGCATGGCGCTCCAGCACCGGGGGCCATTCCGCATGCACCATGAGCAGCGCATCGAGCGCCGCGAGGGCCGGCGCGCCCTGGCGGAGATCAGCGGGCGAGACCGCCGGAAACTCGTCCACCCCGGAAGGGCACAGGAAACACTTGAACCCGAACACCCCGGCCGAGTGAAGTGGAATCACCTCCCCCGCATTGTCCGGGACGAGTCCCCCGAGAAAGCCGGTGTCGACAGCGCACCGGCCGCGCGCGGCCGCGCGCTTGGCCTCGAGGGCCGCGACACTGGTGGTAGCGGGAATGCTGTTGAGCGGCATGTCGAGCAGCGTGGTCACTCCCCCGGCCGCTGCCGCCCGGGTCGCGCTGGCGAATCCCTCCCAGTCCGCCCGCCCCGGCTCGTTCACGTGCACGTGGGTATCGACCAACCCGGGGAACACCAGCGCGTCCCCCGCTTCAACCAGGTTCGCGCCCCGGGGCACCTGATCGAATCCGCGCACCCGGCCGATCTGCCCACCGGACACGTGGATCGAAGCCGCGCGCAGGCCGTCGGCCGTGAGTACCTGCGATCCGCGGAGCACCATCTCGTTCACGGGCATTGGGCTTCAGACAATCGAAGGTGTTGCGGTGGTTAATGCCGGTCCGTTCAACTCGACAATCCCCCCGTCTCCGCCCAGAACCGCTGCAGCAGGTTCCCCGCGACGTCGCGCCGGTAGTCCGCGGTCGAGCGGAGGTCGTCGATAGGCTGGATGTCCTGGTCCAGCCGATGGACGGCCTCGTCCATGCCCGCTCCGGCGCCGAGCGCGTGCTCCACCTGAGAAAGCCGGATGACCGTCGGTGCCACGCTGCCGAGCGCGATGCGGGGGCTGGAGCCGCGCACCGCGGCGATCACTACCTTGGAGATGGCCTGGGCCGCCCGGGTGCCTACCTTGCGGAACCACTGCCTGCCCTCGACCGGCGGAATCTCGAGGCCGACGATCAGCTCGTCCGGACGGCGCACCGTCTGCCGGTAGCCGGTGTAGAACTCGGCGAAGGGCACTCGGCGCTCTCGGTCCACGCTCCGGAGCACCACGACGGCCTCCGCCACCGCGAGGACCGGCAGGGTATCTCCGGCGGGGGAAGCGTTGGCGACGTTTCCGCCCAGCGTCCCCCGGTTCTGAATCTGCACTCCGCCCACTTCGAGCGCAGCCCGCGCCAGGATCGGCAGGCGTTGGCGGACCAGGCGGGAGCGGATGAGCGAGGTGTAGGTGGCGAGGGCGCCGATCCGGAGCGTGTCGCCGCAGAGGGTGATACGGCGGAGCGGCTCCAGGCCCCAGAGGTTGAGGAACCGGGTCGAGTCGAGCGTGCCGAAGTTCACCGCGACATAGAGATCGGTCGCGCCCGCCAGCGGGGTCAGCGGCCCCTCGTCCCGCAGCATCCTGAGCGCGTGCTGCAGCGAACGGGGCTGGAGCAGCTCCAGGCGGGAAACGGCGGTCCTCATGAGGCGCGATGGATGGCCCGGTAGATCGCCTCATAGCCGGTGCAGCGGCAGAGATTCCCCGCCAGGCCCCGGCGGATCTTTGCCAGGCTCGGTCGAGGACCCAGGGTGATCGCGGTGAGGATCATGCCCGGGGTGCAGATGCCGCACTGGGCGCCCACCTCGTCCATGAAGGCGCGCTGCAGCGGATGGTCGTCGCCCAGCCCTTCGATGGTGACCACCTCGGCGCCTTCCACCTGCGCCACCGGCACCAGGCAGGCGCAGACCGCCTCGCCATCTACGAGGACGGTGCAGGCGCCGCACTCGCCCTCGCCACAGCCTTCCTTGGTGCCGGTGAGACCACAGTCTTCCCGCAACACGTCCAGCAGCCGGGCCAGTGGAGCGACGTTCAACTCCACTTCCCGGGCGTTCAAGGTGAAGCGCACGCCGCCTCCCGGATCGCTTCGGGGACCGCCGGGATGCCGCGCACGTCGATCCCGAGCTGTCGAATCGCGTTCACCACCGCCGGCGCGGGCCCGTCGATGGGCAGCTCGCCCAGGCCCTTGGCGCCGAACGGCCCGCCGTCGTAGGGATGCTCCAGCAGCACGACGTCGAGCTTCGGTGTGTCCAGCGTGGTCGGGATGATGTAGTTGGTGAGCTGGGCGTTGGCCATGGCACCGTTCCGCATCACCACCCGCTCGAGCAGCGCGTATCCCAGTCCCTGCACTGTCCCGCCTTCTACCTGTCCCCGGGCCAGTGCGGGGTGAATCGCCTTGCCGATCTCATTCACGACGGTGACCCGCACCGGCCGGACCTCCCAGGTATCGCGATCCAGCTCGACCTCGACCACGTCGCAGCCCCAGGCGTAGGCCGCGTAGGCGTCGCCGCGGTAGTCGATCTCGTCCCAGCGGATCCATTCAGGCTGCTCGTACTGGCCGGTCACCGCCAGCGGTCCGTGCCGGCGGAAATATTCGGCCGGTGTCGCATCGCCCAGCTTGGCCCGGATCTCCTCCGCCGCCCGCTGAAGGATCCGGCCCACCACCATGCAGGTCCGCGACGCGACGGTGGGTCCGCTGTCCGGAACCAGCCCGGTGTCGGGCATGGCGACCTCGACCTGCTCGTACGGCACGCCGAGCGCGTCGGCCACGATCTGTGCGTGCATGGTGCGGGTCCCCTGGCCGAGCTCGGTGCTCGAGGTGAGCACCCGGACGCCGGTGGCGGTCAGCTCGATCGTGGCGCGCGAGGCCAGCTTCAGCTCTCCGCTCCCGGTGAAGCCGGAGCCGTGCCAGTACATCGCCAGTCCGATTCCCCGGCCGGTCCCGGCGTACGCCTTGCGCTTCCGGCGGAACCCTGAGCGCCGGACCGCGGTGCGCAGCACCTCCAGCGCGGCGCAGTCCTGGCCGACGCGCTGGCCGGTTGCCGTGGTGTCTCCCGGCCGGAGCAGGTTGCGCTCCCGGAGGCGCACCGGGTCGAGGCCCAGCGCCTCGGCGATCCGCTCCATGTGGACCTCGACCCCGAACTGGGTCTGCGGCGCGCCGAAGCCGCGGAAGGCGCCGTTGGGCGGGGTGTTGGTGAACATCGCCCGAGCGGCGATTCGGATGTTGTCGCAACGGTAGGGGCCGGCCGCGTGGATCGAGCCCCTGGAGAGGACCACCGCCGAAAGCGTCTGGTAGGCGCCGCCGTCCAGGATCACCTCGATGTCCATGGCGACCAGCCGTCCGTCCCGGGTGAGCCCGGTGCGGTGCCGGACGATCGCGGGATGGCGCTTGGTCGTGGCCAGCATGTCCTCGACCCGGTCGTAGATCAGCTTGACCGGCCGGTCCGATTTGAGCGCGAGCAGCGCGGCGTGCGCGGCGATGCCCGAGGGATACTCCTCTTTGCCGCCGAAACCGCCGCCGGTCTCGGTCTGAATCACCCGCACCCGGGCCACGGCATCGCCCAGGATCACGGCGAGCGCCCGGTGGGCGTAGAACGGGCACTGGATCGAGCCGTACACGGTCATCCCGCCGTCTTCGGGCACGGCGATGACGGCCTGAGGCTCGATGTAGACGTGTTCCTGGTGACCCGTGCAGTAGGTGCCTTCGACCACGTGGTCCGCCTCGGCGAACCCGGCGGCGAGATCGCCCTTCTCGATCAGGATGGTCTTGAAGGCCGTGGGAGAGCGCTCGGGGTCGAAGACCGGCTCGGCGGGCTCTTCCTCCAGGGCAACCGACGCGCCGAGGAGGGCTTCGCGGTTCTCGTGCGCGAGCAGCAGCACCGGTTCGGCGACGTGGCGGATCTCCCGCTCCACCAGGCAAGGTTGATCGTCCGCGATGAGGGTGACGACGTTGCGTCCCGGGATGTCTCGATGGTCTACTACGGTGAAGCCCGCGGGATCGAACCCCAGCCGAACCGCGGCGAGCCGGCCGCAGGGAATGGTGCTGCGGATGGTACGGCCGTGGAGCATACCGGGAAAGCGGAGATCGTCGGCGTAGCGGGCCTGGCCGGTGGCCTTGCCGATGCCGTCCTTCCGGGGCACGCTCTGACCCACCGCGTTGAGCATAGATCGGATCTCCCGCATTGTCATCCTGAGCGCAGCGAAGGAGGCATGCGTCGGGTCATGCTCCCTTCGCTGCGCTCAGGGTGACAGATGGCCCACGCCGCCCGCACCAGTTCGCCGTTTCCCGCGGCGACCTCGCCGCCCGGCAGCGCCAACGTGTCCTCGAACCCGATCCGGGTATCGTAGCCCCGGTCGCGCGCCGCATCCACCAGCGGCCAGGCGGTCGCGTCCACGCCGTGGAGCAGCCTGGGAGTGCGCGCCCCTGCCGCGTCCAGCACCGACTCGGCTTCCTCCACCGAGGTCATCGCACCGGCTACCGACTGCTCCCGCGGCTCGAACATGATCCGAAGACACCGGTCGGCGAGCCCGCTCCCGACCAACTCCTCGGCGGCGAACCGGTTCGCGATTCCGACCTCCAGAGCAACGTTGCGCCCCAACAGGAATGCGGCCAGCTCCGTGGCGCCCTCCTCGTCGAAGTTGACCGAGACGAAGTCGGGCAGCACGGTCCACTCGCCGACGATCGCGAGACGCTGGGCCGGGTTGGAGATGATCCAGGCCCCGGTGCTGACGCCGAGCGGCACGCCGTGCTTCCGCACCGCGGTGACGGCGCGCGCCACGTCTGCGGCGGCGAGGCTCTCCCGTCCGTCCCCGCCCCGGACGTGGAAGTGCACGGCTCCCGCGCCTGCCGCGGCCGCTTCGATGGTGGCGGCGGCCAGTTGCTCGGGCGACACCGGCACGGCGGGGTGATCGACCCTCGAGCGGCCGCCGTTCAGCGCGGCTACGACGAGCATGCTGGAGGGAGCTCCATGACGGTCAAAGCTACGCTGATCGACGGCGCTCGTCAGGCTCGGGGGCGTTTGCACCCGGTTGGGGCCGGTCGTATTGTTGACGGACGCGGTGTCCGCGCAGCCGCAGAGCGGTGAAGTGT
>JACCSE010000161.1 GCA_013813145.1 Gemmatimonadales bacterium | reverse complement strand
ACCCGGATGACGGCGTCGGAGGTGGCGAGGCCCCGCTGCCAGGCGCCGCCGGCATCCACGTAGGCCGCGAGCCGGAGCCGGGAGCTGAAGACCGGCGAGGGCACCCGCAGCTCGACGTTCGCCACCGCCAGCGTGTTCCCCCCGCTGGCGGCGACTGTGACCTCGTCGGAATCGATCTCGCCGCCCGGGCCAACCCCTTCGCCGGAGACCACGTACACCACCGGCCCCAGCTCGTTGCGCTCGAAGCCGCGCACGTCGTTGGGACCCCCGGCGTAGAAGCGCTGTTCCGGCGGGATGAAGTTGCCCCGCTGAGTGGCCACGTCCACCGTCGGCGAGAAGATGATCCCGCCCCGCACCCGCCAACTGAACACCACGTCCCGGGTCAGCGGCCGGTACCACGCGGCGTCGCCGACGATGCGGGTGAACTGCTGGAACGGCGCCGAGCCGAGCAGCCGCGAGCTGAGCGTCACCTCGAGCGACTTGACGCTGCCGCGGGAGGGGTCCACCGGATTGTTGACCCGCGGGAGCGTGGCGCTTCCGGTGAGCGTCGCGAGCACCCGGCTCTGCCGCAGCAGATTCACCACGTCCGGGGTGCACGCGTTGAACGACGCGCAGAAGCTCGCGTCGGTCGCCTCGGTTCGCCCGTAGGACAGGTTGTAGGAGAGCGAGAGCGGGAAGCGTCGCCGCGGAGACTGGCGGCTGAGCGTCACCGTGGTCCCGGTCTCCCGCCTGAGATACACCTTGAACTCCGAGCGCCGCTCGGTGTACACCGAGACCGCGAGAGTATTGTTGGGCGAGAGGAAGGCCGGGCGGCGGAGCGATGCCCCCAGGTTGTAGTTGACCTGAGCGGAGCCAACCGAGTCGTCCCGCGACGTGCTGCAGATGTTCTCCGCCATCCCCCAGTCGAACGGATCGCCGACCCCCACCTTGGAGATCCGGCTGGTGAGGTCCAGAATGCGGCCGTTGCTGCCCAGGAAATTCCGGGAGGTCCAGCCCAGCGAGCCGCGGAAGCAGTCGTCGGTGCCGTACCCCAATCCGCCCCGGATTCGGCGCGGCTTGGCTTCGCTCACCTGAACCAGCAGCGGCACCGAGTCCGCTCCCGGCTCGTAGGCCGCCGAGTCGATGGTGACGGTGGCGTAGCGATAGAGGTCGGAGTCGTAAAGGTTCCGCTGACTCAACACCAGCTCGTTCTGAGAGTAGCGGCGGCCCGGTCGGGCGACGAGCAGGTTGCGCGCCAGCGAGGGCTCGATCCGCTGGGCTCCGACCACCCGGACGTCGCCGATGACCGCGCGCTCGCCGGGTACCGTCTCCAGCTGGACCATCGCCGTGCCGGCGTTGCGATCGGTCTCGAAGGCGGTGAACACCCTGGCGTTGGGATAGCCCCGGTCCCTCAGCCGCGCGGTGATCGAATCGGCCGAGGCCTGCATCGCGTAGCGATTGAAGGGATCGCCCACCTGGAGCGGGAGATCGCGCAGAGCCAGCCGCTGAAGCCACTCGGGGAGCGAGTCGATCCCCGGAACCTCGAGCGCCCGCAGCCGGGTCGGTTCGCCTTCCTCGATCGTGAAGGTGATGAACACGCCCTGCTCGGTTCGGCGAACCGTGGTGTCCACCTCGGCAGTGGGAAAGCCGCTGCGCCGGTAGAGGACGTCGAGCCTGACTACGTCGCGGCGGAATTCCTGTTCGTCGAAGTAGCGCTTCTCGCCCAGGCCGAGCAGGCGGACGAGAAAGGCGCGCGCGAACCAGCTCGAGATGGTGGTGCTGATCGCGCTGGCGAGGACCGGGTCGCCCAGCGCCTCATTGCCCTGGAACTCGAGCTGCCGCACGACCAGTTGCGGGTCCTCGCTCCGGGCCAGGGCCTGGGCCGCGAGCCCGCCCGCACCGTGGCCGGCCCCGGCCAGATGGAGGAGGAGCGCGGCAGCGACCGCGAGGGTCCCTTTCATCGGCGCTCCGCTATCGAGGACGCAACCTGGAACCGGGCGGGAGGTGCGATTGACGGCATGACGTAAGCCCGGTAGAATGATTGGTTTACGGCCCTAAGTCAACGTCGGCGCGCGGGGGGCACCCGAGCGGCGGGGCAGAGTGCTCCGGTGACGGGTACGCCGCCGACCGGGGGCGAGGCGCCCGCACGCCTTCACCGGGATTCCTCTCGCAGTGACCCAAGCGGCGATGCAGGAAGTGCTCCAGAGCGACTCCGTGGGAGAGGGCCGCGTGCTGCTCTCCCATTCTGACGGAAACGATCTTTTTCTGGGCCCCGGTCGGCCGGTATGTCCTCACCGCGATCTACCAGCGTGACCTCTCCGCGATACAAGGCAGCATTCTCTTTCTCAGCGTGGTGCTCGTGGTGGTGAACCTGGTGCCGGACCTGACGTATGCGAAGGTGGATCCGCGGGGGGTGCTCGCCACGCTCCTGACCGCCGTGGCACTTACCGCCGTACCGCCGTCCCTTCCTCCCGCCCTCTCCGCCCAAAGCCTCGCCAAGCGCATCGATAAGCTGCTCGACGCTCCGCCCCTGAATCGCACGCTGTGGGGAGTCCACCTCGCAGACGCCAACGGCAGGACGCTCTACGGCCGGAACGAAGGCCGGCTGTTCACCCCCGCGAGCAACACCAAGCTGGTCGTCAGCGCGGTCGCCGCGGCGCTGCTGCCGGCGAATTGGCGGGTGCGCACCAGCGTGTATGCGGCCGGCCCGGTCTCCAACGGGATCGTGGAGGGCGACCTGGTCCTCTACGGCCGGGGTGACCCCACCCTCGGCCGCCGCTGCTACGCCACCGACACCCTGGTGGAAGGGGCTTGCGACCGCGATCCGTTCGCGCGTCTCAGGCTCCTGGCCGATAGCCTCCGGGCTCGAGGGGTGCGCGAGGTTCGCGGGGATGTGGTCGGCGATGGAAGCTGGTTCGAGCCGCAGACGGTCCACGCCGGATGGGAAATCTTCGACCTCAACTGGTGGTATGCCGCGCCGGTCTCGGGGCTCGGGTTCAACGACAACAGCGTGGACTTCACCTGGCAGCCGGGCTTCAACGTCGGGTCGCCGGCCCGGATCACGCTCTGGCCCGAAATCGGCGAGGTGCT
>JACCSE010000132.1 GCA_013813145.1 Gemmatimonadales bacterium | reverse complement strand
ATAGGTGTTGATCAGCCTGAGCTCCCGGAGCAGCAGGTACAGCGGCGACACCACCGAGATCTGGGGGAACATCCCCACCGCGAGGATACCCCCGAGGAGAAGGGTCTTGCCCCGGAACTCCAGTCGCGCCAGCGCGTAGGCCGCGAGGCCGCCGATCGAGACGCAGAAGAGCGTCGTCGTTCCGGCCACGATCAGTGAGTTCCGGATCGGGATCCAGAAGTTCCGTTCCACGAAGAGCGCCCGGTAGTGATCGAGCACGAGCTCCGCCGGGATCGGCGACGTACTCTGGAACAGCCGGGACTCCGGCGTGAACGACGACACGACCGCCCAGTAGAGCGGAAACGCGGTCGCCGCCACCAAGAGTATCAACACCAGCGTCGGCACCCAGCGCCGCGGGTTCACCGCCGGGCACCGGTAAGGTCGGCGCCGAGCAGCCGGATATAGGCCAGGGCGAGGGCGAAGGTGACGGCGAACACGATCACCGACAATGCCGAGCCGTAACCGAAGCGGAGCGTCTGGAACAGGGTGTTGAAGGTGTAGAGCGCGATCGGCTCGGTCGAGGTACCCGGGCCGCCGCCGGTGAGGGCGTAGATCAGGTCGAAGACCCGGAAGGCGTCGAGGGTGCGGAAGATGAGGGCCACCAGGATCGCGGGCTTCAGCAGCGGCAGCGTGACGTGCCGGAACTGGCGCCAGGCGGAGGCCCCGTCGATCCGGGCCGCCTCGTAGAGCGAGGCATCGATGTTCTGGAGGCCGGCCAGAATGAGGAGTGCCACGAACGGCGTGGTCTTCCAGACGTCGGCCAGGATGACGGGCACCCAGGCGCTCTGGGGGTGAATGAACCAGACCCGTGCCTGGTCGAGCACTCCGATGCCGACGAGTACCGCGTTCACGATGCCGCCTTGACCGTCGAACATGAAGCGCCAGAGCAGTCCGGCGACGACCGTCGGGATGGCCCACGGGATGAGGATGGCTGCCCGGACCGGTCCCCGGCCGCGGAACGCCCGGTTCATGGCGAGAGCGAATCCGAGGCCGAGCATCAGCTCGAGCCCTACGGTCACGGTGGCGAAGAAGACGGTGTGCCCCAGCGCGCTCCAGAACCGGGGGTTGCCGAGTGCCTCGATATAGTTGTCGGCCCCGACGAATGGGCGGCCCAGCCAGGGCATGCGGAGATCGTGCAGGTGGAGCGACTCCCAGACCGTCCAGCTCAGCGGGAACAACGCGACGAGGACGATGGTCCCCACCGCCGGAAGCACCAGCCACCGGGCCAGGCGGGATTCCTGGCGCTCTCTGCCGTGCAGGGGGTCAGCGGGCGGCACGCGAACCCGTCGCCCCGAGGCCCGACCGGTTCAAGAGCTGCTGCATTTCCGCCTGAGCCTCCCGTAGCGCCGCCGCCGGCGTCCGCTGCCGGGTCAGCGCACGGTGCAGGTGGATCTGGAGGATCTCGGAGAGCTGGCTGTAGACCGGGGTCACCGGCCGAGGCACCGCGCTCTCGACGACCCGCCGCACGTCGGCCGTCGGGATGGAGAGCGCCTCCCCCAGCTCAGGGCCCTGGTAGAGCGCCAGGCGAGTGGGGAACTGACCGACGACCTCGGCGCGCTCCAGCATCTGCTCGGGCCGGGTGAGATACTCGATGACGCTCCAGGCGGCCTCGGGATGTTCCGAGTTCCGATTGATGGCGAGCTGGGTGCCGCCCAGCGTGGCGGTGGGTGCACCCTGTGGCGCGGCGGGCATGGCCGTCACCGCGTATTTTCCCGCGACCCGCGACCCCGCGCTGTCCTGCATGAGTCCGTAGGCGTAGGGCCAGTTGCGCATGAACGCGGCCTCGCCATTCTGAAAGGCGAGCCGGGTCTCCTCCTCGTGCCAGGTCAGCACCGCCGAGGGCACAGTCCCACTCGCGTAGATCTCGTCCCGCATCTCGGTCAGCGCCCCGAGCCCCGCCTTCGAGGCGACGACCACGCGCCCGTCATCGAGAATTCGTCCGCCGTATCCGCCGAGATATTCGACGAACGTCGCCACCAGCCCCTCGTACCGGGCCCCCTGCCAGACCAGGCCGTGGCGGATTCCCTGGTCTCGCCGGGCGCGACCCGCGGCCCGGCGCAGCTCCTCGAAAGTCCTGGGAGCTACCCGCATCAGGTCGGTTCGCCAGTAGAGCATCCCCACGTCCACGAACCAGGGTAGCGCGTACAGACTATCGCGCCATCGATTGGCGCTGATCGTGGTGGGAAAGAACTCCGCGGTGTCGGGGCCGAAGCGGTCGAGTGGCAGGATCCAGCCCGCCGCGGCGAACTCCGGGGTCCAGATCACGTCGAGCGAGAGGATGTCGGGGTCGTCGGCGCCGGCGTTGAGCCATTGGACGAAGAGCTGGTGCCGCTGGTCGGCCGCGTCCGGCGTTTCGCGCTGGAGCACCCGGATGCCGGGATGCTCTCCCATGAACCGGGCGAGCTGCCGGCGCACCACCTGCGACTCGGCACCCAGCGCGCTGACCGGGAAGGTGATCTCGATCGGCCCGTTGGCGGGCTCGCCGCCGCACCCCGCCCAGAGCAAGACGGCCGCGATCAGCGCCACCCTGTCGCATTGCCGGAGAACCCATATCTTATCGCCTGAGGGGCGCCGCCGGCGCCCTTCCATCGCCCTTCTCGTGGGGAGGGCTCCCGACCATTTCCCGGTCCCGGAGCCAGTGTGCCCACGAGTCTTTGCCGGATCGACCCCCTCCCCCTCGTTCCCCACGACGGCCCCTTCGACGACCCCGACTGGCTGTTCGAGCCGAAGTACGACGGCTTCAGAGGTCTCCTCTACGCCACCGGAACCGGCTGCGAGATCCGCTCGCGCCGGGAGTTCCGGCTGGACCCGTTCCTGGAGCTGTGCGACCGGATCTCGGGCGTGCTTGCCGGCAGGGAAGCGATCCTGGATGGCGAGGTCGTTGCTCTCGACCCGCAGGGCCGGCCGGTGTTCAGGGACCTGCTCAGGGGGCGCGGCTACCTCGCCCTGGCGGCGTTCGACCTGCTCTGGCTCGACGGCCGGGATCTCCGCCCGCTGCCGCTTGCCGAGCGAAAGCGGCACCTCGCCGAGCTGCTGCCGGCCGACACCGGTCCGCTCTACAAGATCCTCACCCTGGATGAGTACGGCCGCGCCCTTTTCGAGGCGACGAGGAAGATGGATCTGGAAGGCATAGTGGCAAAGCGGAAGGGTGACCCCTACGGGCCGCCGACGATCTGGTACAGCATCAGGAACCCGGCCTATGCGCATGGGGAGGGCCGGGTGGATCCGTTCCGGAGCATGGGGAGCGGTTACCGGGTCAACAGTCCGGCGTCGAGCACCAGCCCGGCGCCGGTTACGAAGCGCGCCCGCTCGGAGGCGAGGTAGAGCACCGCCTGCGCCACGTCCTCCGGCTCGATCCAGGGCACCGGCAGCAGGTTGCCCGCGGATCGCTCCGCGATTTCCCGGGGAGTGAGCCCCTCCAGCTCGGCGAGGCCGTCGTTCATCGGGGTATTGACGCCGGTGGGGTGGATCGAGTTGACCCGGATCCCGTGCGGCGCCAGCTCGATGGCCCAGGACTTGGTCAGCCCGGTCAGCCCCCATTTCGACGCGGCGTAGTGACTGAGCCGGCCCATCCCCCGGAGCCCGGCCACCGAAGAGTTGTTGATGATGACGCCGGACCGCTGCCGGATCATCACCGGAATGACCCGCCGCCCTACCAGCCAGGCGCCCTTGAGGTTGATGTCGAGCATGGCGTCCCACGCCTCTTCCGTCAGCTCGTGCGCGAGGCCGTAGGCGCAGATCCCGGCGTTGTTGAAGAGGAGGTCGATCCGCCCGAAACGGGCCACCGCGGACTCGACTGCCGCGGACACGGCCGCGTCGTCCCGAACGTCCCCGGCCACCGGCACGCACTCTCCTCCGGCCGCCCGGCACTCCTCCGCCAGCGTCTCGAGGTCGTCGGGAGTGCCCATGCCGTAGCCCGGATAGCTCAGCGGCCGGGCCAGGTCGAACGCCAGGATCGCGGCGCCCTCGGCGGCCAGCGCCAGCGCCGTTGCCCGTCCCTGCCCGTGCGCCGCCCCGGTGACGAACGCGACCTTCCCCTCGAACTCAGCCATGCCGCGCCTCCGCCCGGCGGAACGGTTCCAGGTACTCGTCGAGCGGCACCCCCAGCGCATTGTTGAACACGTTGGTCGCCACCATGAGCGCGCCGAACGCGGTGAGCGCCACGATCTGCTGGGCCGAGAGCCGGGAGGCGACGGCCGAGTAGGTCTCGTCCGGCACCGCGTGTGGAGTGGAAGCGAGACTGCGGCCGAAGGCCACCACCGCGGATTCCCAGGAATCCAGGCGCAGGTGCTCCGGATTTTCCCCCGATTGCACCAGCAGCCGGCGGAAGAAGGTCGAGCAGATGAGGCAGTCGGTCTCGGTCGAGACCGCATGCGCGAAGATCGCCGTCAGCCGCTCGCCGAGGAACGGCTGGACCGTGTCGCGGAGCGCGTACCAGGTCATCAGCGCGTCGAACGCCGGTACCGAGTGGAGGAGCGTTCGCTTCATGTTGGTGACGCGGGCGATGCGTGCGTGCGCGTCGTGCGCGGCCTTGGCGTTCTCCGGAAGCTGCTCGTAATCGGCGGGTGGGATGCGTACCGGGTAGGGGCTGCTCATCTCGCGACGTTACCCTACGACCGAGGCGAGTGTCAAGTCTTAGGTCTCAAGTCGCAGGTCTCAAGTCGTGAGACCTGCGACCTGAGACCTTCGACTACCACCTACGCCGACAGCACCACCTTCTCGCAATTGTCCTTCTTATTGAGGAACATCTCGTAGCCCTTGGGCGCGTCCTCGAGGCGCAGCCGGTGGGTGATGACGAAGCTGGGGTCGATCTCACCCCGCTGAATCCGCTCAAGCAACGGCTTGAGGTAGCGATGCACGTGGGTCTGCCCGGTCCTGATGGTGAGGGACTTGTTCATGAGCGGGCCCATGGGGAACTTGTCGACCATCCCACCGTACACCCCGATGACCGACACTACGCCTCCGGGCCGGCACGCCAGGATTGCTTCGCGCAGCGCGATCGGCCGATCGCTCTCCAGCATCAACGCCTGCTTGGCACGATCGTACGCGTAGATCGCGGCGTGGCCGTGCGCTTCCATGCCGACCGCGTCGATGCAGGCATCGGGTCCGCGGCCGCCGCTCAACTCCTTCAGCCGCTCCAGGACGCTTTCTTCCTCGTAGTTGATCGTGTCGGTGGCGCCGGCCTTGTCCTTGGCCATCTGGAGGCGGTACGGAAAGCGGTCGATCGCGATGACCCGGTCCGCGCCCAGGAGCTTGGCGCTGGCGATGGCGAACTGGCCCACCGGCCCACAGCCCCACACGGCGATGACGTCACCCCGCTTGATGTCGCACATCTCCGCGCCCATGTAGCCGGTCGGGAAGATGTCGGACAGGAAGAGCACCTGCTCGTCCGGCATTCCCTCGGGCACCTTGAGCGGCCCCACGTCGGCGAACGGTACCCGGGCGTATTCGGCCTGCCCGCCCGCGTACCCGCCCAGCATGTGGGAGTAACCGAACAGCCCCGCCGGAGAGTGGCCCATCAGCTTCTCGGCGATCCAGGCGTTGGGATTGGAGTTCTCGCACAGCGAGAACATGTCGCGTTGGCACATGTTGCAGGCGCCGCAGGCGATGGGGAAGGGGACCACCACCCGGTCGCCGACGCGAAGATTCTTCACCGCCTTGCCGGTCTCGACCACCTCGCCCATGAACTCGTGTCCCAGGATGTCGCCCTTCTCCATCGTGGGGATGAACCCATTGTATAAATGCAGGTCTGAGCCGCAGATCGCGGTCGACGTGATCTTGATGATGGCATCGCGCGAGTTGAGGATCTTGGGGTCGGGGACCTCCTCGACCCGCACCGTCCGCTTGCCTTCCCAGCAGGTGGCTTTCATCACTTTCCTCCTTGGGTGTGCTGCGCGGGTGACACCCGATCGGACGGCTGCGCCGGGTGCATGCCCCGATGCACGCTCGCGTCCGAGTGCACCACCTCGCCGAGCTCCATCACCTGCTTGAACCGCCGGAGGTCACCGGCCACCTGCTGGCCGGGCTCCTCGCCGAAGAGCTTGGCCACGATCGCGCCGAGAGTGCCGCCGGGCGGCTCGTAGCGAAGCTGGACGTGGACCTCGGTGCCACGGTCGCCGGGCGCGGGCTCGAAGCGCACCGAGCCCCAGTTGTGTACGTCCGCCTGCTGGAGCGACCGCCAGGCGATCGTCTCGCCTACCCGGTCCTCGACGATCTCGGCGTCCCACTCGACCGTGGTGCCGGCGGGCGCCTTGGCCTTCCACCGGGAGCGACGGTCGTCCAGCACCTGAACCGACTCGAGGTGGGCCATGAAGCGGGGCAGATTGCTGAAGTCGCGCCAATAGCGGTAGACCTCCTCCGCTGGGCGACTGACGGTGATGGTCTTGTCGACGGAGATCCCGCGGTCCTGCCGGGCTTGGGGGGAGGGGTGCCCGTTGGACCGGCGGCTGAGCTGCTGGCTGGTGAGATAGTCGAGCAGCGTCACTCCGACCACGGCGGCCGTCGCC
>JACCSE010000118.1 GCA_013813145.1 Gemmatimonadales bacterium | reverse complement strand
CCCTAGCACCCGTGAGAGAAACTGGGCGCGCTCGGGAGCGCTCATGGCGGCCATGACCGCCAGCTCCTTCTGGCCGGTGAAATAGGTGTTGAAGAACTCGTCGCGGGTCATTCCCAGCAGGCGGGTGACGCGCTCGGTCACCGAGGCGAGGCTGTTGGCGACCGGCGCGGAGTCTCCGTCCTGGTACAGCTCGGCGCCATTGAGCGACCGCAGGATCCGGTACTGGTGGGGGCCGAGGGCGAACTCCATTTCCACCTCGACCTTGGCGCGAGGGGGTGCGCCGCGGCGGCGGATGGTCTCCCGGCTGCCGCGGGCGGCCGGCATACCGTACATGGCCCAGGCGATCGCCTCGAGAATGGTGGTCTTGCCCACGCCGTTGGGCCCGATGATGCCGGTGAGGCCGGCGCCGAGGTCCAGCTCGGTATTCTCGTGCTGGCGGAAATTGGCGAGGCGGATGCGGCTGATCTGCATCAGGTGCCCGCCTGATCGCGCTCGACCGAGTCCATCAGCTCCTGGCCGAGCCGCACGAACTCCTCGCGGCTCAGCTCGGCGGGGAGCGGGCGCCGGGCGAGGTAGGAGCCGACCAGCTCCGGAAGGGTCTGCCGCCGGCCAGGAGAGCCGACGCCGCCCGCGCGATTGACCTCGGGCCGGCGCAGATCGAGATGCAGATGCAGAGCCTCGCTCTTGAACCCGCGCACCGCGGAGTGATCCAACTCCCGGGCCACGTGCCGGGGGATGTCGTAGACCCGGAGGCGGACGATTCGGTCTGCGATGCCGCCGGGGATGGAGCGGAGTCGCTCGGCGATGAGGCCGTTCACGGCGGCGGCGTTGCGTCCCTCGGCAGCGATAGGCTCGAGGTCGATGATGGGCCGGGCCGGAGGTACCGGCATCCGGGTGACGCTTCCGTCCTCCAGATCCACCAGCAGCCACCCTTTGCCGCGGATGCCGTGGTCGGCCTCGTCGGACAGCTCGCCCCAGAGGTTGGGTCCCACGTACTCCAGCGCGCCGCAGTACCAGGCGCGAGGGGCCACCTGGTGCTGCACGTGGTAATGCCCGAGGGCGACGTAGCTCCACGCATCCGGAGCCAACTCGCGCAGGCCGACGATGGCGCCGCCGTACTCGGCCGCGCTCCGGTCCTGGGGAAACACTCCTTCGACCTCACCGTGGAGCACCAGGACTCGGTTCCGCTCGGGACCCGCGGGACGGAGCGCGGGGCGCTCACCCGTCATCAGCGCCTGATGGGGCACCGCCAGAACCGAGAGGTCGAGGCTGGGGTAGACGAAGCGGCGAGCTTCGTCGGCCGCCACGTCCACGTTCAGCTCCTCGAAGAGCCGCAGTATGGTTCCGGTCTCCACCGAGCGCGGAGTGTCGTGGTTGCCGGCGATGAGGACGAAGGGAGCGTCGGGCAAGGCCTCGCGCAGCCGCTGGAACTGGCGGAAGGCGAAGACGATGGCGGCGTTGGTGGGTCGGACCGAGTGGAAGAGATCGCCTGCGACGACGACGGCGTCGGGCCGCGCCGCGATCACGCCATCGATCGCGGTGCGGAAGGCGTGAGCGATGTCGGCTTCACGCTGGTTGATGCCCGCCGGGGTTTGCCGGTGGTACTGCCGAATACCCAGATGGGGGTCGGCGATATGCGCGAGTTTCACATCAGAAATGTAGGGCGAGGAGGCGGTTGTTGGCTATCGGTTGTTGGCTATCGGCTATCGGCTATCGGTCTTGCTGATAGCGGATAGCCGATAGCCGATAGCCACTAACCGATAGCCCTCTAGAACCCATATCCATCATCTCCATGCTTCACGGCGGGAATTCCTCTGCGGGCCGGAACCACCTCGCCGCTCACCTTCCGGCCGAGGCAGGCGGTGAAGAACGCGAGCATATCGGTGGGCCGCTCGCGGCGGGTGGCGCCGAGGGCGCGGCGCACGTCGTCCTCGCGGCGGCCGTCCACCAGAGCGCGCACGGCGTCTCCCGACACCTTGCGATCGAGCCCCCGAAGCTGGCGCACGACGGCTTCCACGAAGGGCAGCTCGGGAGCCGGGGGAAACCGCTCGATTCCCTCCCGGCCGCTCAGGACGGCGGGACGGGGGAACTTGACAAAGATGGGCTGGGTGAAGTGCGGATGCCGGACCATGAGCTCGCCTTTGGGCAGAGTGGCGAGCTTGATCTTGGTGGCGGGCGAGATGGTGGCGTAGGCCGGCGTCGCCAGCTCGTCCATGTCCATGCGGCCGAACACACTGGTGCCGGCGTTACCCACGACGCGGCGCTGCACCTGGGAGCGGAACTGCTGGGCGGAGAAGAGCACGAGGCCCAGGTATCGGCCTCGCTCGGAAAGATCGAGCAGCATCTTGCGGACGTAGGTGTCGGGACCATCAGCCGGAGCGTACTTGTTCAGCTCATCCACGAAGACGACGACGTGGTCCACGCCCAGGTCCCGCCGCTCGAGATGCTCGCGGAGCTTCGACACCACACGGGCGAAGACCAGATCCTGGGCCAGCGGATCGAGACCGGCGACGTCCACCACCTGCACGCTCCGATCGGTGAAGCGGCCCCACGGCAGATCGTTGGCCGCGCCATCGTCGGTGACCAGGCCCTTGGAGCGGGTCGAGATATTGCTCAGCCGGTTGCGGATCTTGCGAATGGTCGCGACGTGGTGGGTCTTCCAGACCTCCCCGCCCCTTCCCAGCACCTCCATGAAGTCGAAAATGGCGCGGAAGAACTCTTCCAGGTCGGCGAAGCTCAGCACATGAAAGGGTTTGCCGCGCAGCATGTCGTCCTGATACTCCCGCCCCACCACGCGCTCGGCCAGGAAATCGATGAACGCATCGGCTTTGGCGTCCACGTCGTCGCGATTGAGCACCACCTCCGCGTAGTCGAGCACCTCGCGGAGGCCCCAGACCAGCGGCTCGGTGTTGGCCGCCAGCGATTCGTGGGTGCGCAAGGTGTTGAGGTTGACCCCATCGGGCTTGAAGGGCGCGTAGTAGCGCACTTCGCTGAACGGCTCGGGGCGAAGGCCCAGCCGGTGGTAGAGACGGCGGTCCTCCTCGCCCAGGACGGCGGGCTGGTCGAGGAAGCAGAGGTCGGGCCCCTTCACGTTGAAGCAGAGAGCGGCGACAGAGCCCTTGTGGCTCGGGAACGTCTGGAAAATGCTCCCCAGGAGAAATTCGACGGCGCTGGTCTTGGTGGCGAGGCCGGAGACGCCGGTGATGTTCAGGTGGGCGGCCTCCGGACCCAGCAGGAAATCGCAGTCGAGAAAGACCGGCGCCTCCAGCCCGCCGGCGGCATAGAGGCCGACCGGGACGCCGGTCGGCCTGGCTCCCGTCAGATACCCATCCATGCGAAGGGCGAGCGCCACGTCCGCATCGGAAGCGAGCCAGACCGCGCCCAAGGGAACGGGCTGGAGCGGCTCTTCGGGAATCTGCCGCAGCACCGCCGCGGAGTAGAGCCGGATCTCGGTTCGGCGGCTCGGCTCGGCGCCGGCGGCGGCGGGATCGCCGTCGGCGCCGAGGACGGCGTGAAGCGGCGTCACGAGATCGGAATAGGCGAAGCCGTCGGTGACGACGCCGTAGACGGTGCGGCCGTCCTCCTCCACCCGAACGATGGCCCCGATGCCGATGGGGCTGTCGCGTGCGGTCCAGAGATGGAATTGATGGGGGGTGGACGGCTTGAGCTCGGTGGCGACGACGCGGCCGAGGGGCGGGTCGGGGTGAGGCATGGTCGGAATGTGGCTGCGCTCACGGGAAAGGGAAAGCGGCACCGTCGGTGCACTCACGGCGCTGCGGACGGGGCGCTGGGGACGGCGCTGCTGCGGTGGCTGCGGCGCTGGGGACGGCGCCCCCTCCGGGAGCACCATCCCCATCGCCTCCGCCCGACCATCGGGGGACGCGCACGCAACGCGCGGTCGCGAGTGCGCACGGCGAGAGCGCTCCCGGATCTTGGGCGCTGGGGGCGGGGTGCGTCGCGCAGGGAGCGTCAGGCCGGGCGATCTGTTCCGGTTACTGACATCCCGGGGCGGCCGGCAGCGACCGGAGTGAGGCAGCCCACCCCCAGCACTGGCGCACCAACAGCCCGCCCAGCACCCGAACGCCTCCGTGCCCCGAATGAAGCGCTAGAACGAAGGTCACGATGCGGCCGCACCGGCACGGAGAGACTGTTCGACGGTGTGAATGCCATAGAGCAACCGGTCCCACCGGCGATCGGGGGTGCTGACCGGCGCGCGCTCGGCCAGCAGCCGGCGGGACAGTAGATCCGCCATCTCGGGCGATCCGTTCACCGGCGCGACCTCGATCCGGACCAGGCCGTGGAACAGGTCTCGGCCTTCCCAGGGCCAGAGCCGGAGTGCCCACGCGTGAACCGGCGCGACGCTCCGGGTGGCGGGGGCGAAGACCGACGACCGGTGGCCCGGCGGCAGCCGCAGGTACAGCTCCAGCTCGGCGCCCCCGAAAGGCAGCGTGGCGTGGCTCTTGGCCACTCCGATGATGCGCGGATCCTCGGCCCACGCGGGGCTCTCGCTCAGAGCCCCGTCGACGATGAGCCACGCGCCGGAACGGGCACGGTAGCGGGCGGCGACGGCGAGCTCGAGCGCTCCACGAGCCCGGTCCAGTGCGCGGGAGACGTTGGCGAGATCCAGTACCGGGTGGGGCGGCTCATCCTCCGGGAGTGCCAGCGTGCCGAGGCCTTCCAAGGCGTCGCCTGCGGCCGACAGCGCCGAGGGACGTGCGAGAACCAAGAACCGCCGCTCGACCACGACGGTGGCGAGCCGGCCGCCGATCCGCTCGCGGACTCCGGCCGCGATCTCGGCGCAGACGATCGGGGCCGCACCCGCGTAGGCGAGTAGCTCGGAGCGCTGGATTCCATCGAGGAAGGCGACCGGCTCGGCCCAGCGCTCGGACGGGCCAAGCGGGTGGACCGCGAGCGCGTCCCCTTCAACCAGCCGCGCCGGCCGAAGGCACGCTTCCTCGATCCGGCCACCGCTGGCTTCTGCCGAAAGGGTGGCGGGTGTGAGCCCTCTCACGGCGAGCAACCGGCGCAGAGGAGCCAGATTGGGGAGAGCCATTGGCTCAAACTAGCCATTCCCCCTGGCGCAGGCACCTTCTGCTGTAAGCAGGCGCTCGCCTGCGTCGCTGATACCGCCGGCGCCGACGCATGTCTCTTCCATGGTCAGGCCTCCAGGC
>JACCSE010000081.1 GCA_013813145.1 Gemmatimonadales bacterium | reverse complement strand
TCGCCTCCCGCACGCCGATCATCTTCTGCAGGTGCTTCACGGCCCGGTCGGCCGTGGCCTCGTCGGAATGGATCATGACGGTCAGTCGGGCGACGCCGGGCGTCCCGGTGGGCCCCACGGCGATGCTCCGGACGGGAAGATTCCGCCGCCGGAGAAGCCCGACGGCGCGGTTGAATGTGATCAGGCGATCGTCCAGAAGCACCGCCACGGCCTGAGGAGCGCTCACGCCGGTACCAGCCGGCGGACGGGCACCGACTCTCCCTCGATCGGCTCAGAAAGCGAGGCGCCCGGCGGGATCATCGGGAAGACGTTGGCCTCCTGCTCGATCACGAATTCCAACAGCGCGGGACCCGGCCGCTCGAGCGCCTCGCGCACTGCGTCGTCCACATCGGCCCCGGCCTCCACTCGCCGCCCATGAATGCCGTACGCCTCGGCGAGGCGCACGTAGTCGGGGCTCCAGATCGGAGTCGCCGAGTAGCGCCGGCCATGGAAAAACTGCTGCCACTGTCGCACCATGCCGAGGTAGCCGTTGTTGAAGACCGCCATCTTCACCGGGATGTTCTCCTGCACCATGGTGGCCATCTCCTGCATGTTCATCTGGAAGCCGCCGTCGCCCGAGATCGCCCAGACCGGCTCGCCGGGCCGGGCCAGCGCCACGCCCATGGCGGCGGGCACGGCGAACCCCATCGTGCCGAGGCCTCCGGAGGTGATGTGGGTGTTGGGCCGCTGGTAGCGGTAGAGCTTGGCGACCCACATCTGGTGTTGCCCCACGTCGGACACGATGGTGCACCGCCCGCCCGCCGTCTCCTCGATGGCGCCGAGGATGCCCTCGGGCGAGGGGCCGCCGCGAGCGTGTTCCACCCGCGGCCGCACGAACCCGGCGATCTCCTCCCGCCACGCCTCGCAGTCCCTCGGCGGGGTGCGCTCGGCCAACGCCGCGAGCACCTGGCGCGCATCCCCGACGATGCCGACGGCAGCCGGGACGTTCTTGCCGATCTCCGAGGCATCCAGGTCGATGTGGATCAGCTGGGCCCCCCGGGCGAATGCAGCGAGGTTTCCGGTGACCCGATCGTCGAAGCGCAGCCCGATGCCGACGATGAGATCGGCCTGCTGAATGGCGCGGTTGACGTGCACCTCTCCATGCATCCCGGGCATGCCGAGGTGCAGCGGATGCGCCTCCGGCAGAGCGCTGATGCCGAGCAGAGTGGTGATGACCGGAAACCCGGTGCGCTCGGCGAACGCCCGCAGCTCCCCGTACGCGCCGGCCAGGATGATCCCGTGCCCCGCCATGATCAGCGGGCGGTGCGCGAGGGTGACGAGACGGATGGCCTCCTCGAGGTCGGCGGAAGGGCGGTACGGCGGTACGGCGGTAGTTGCTCCTCTACCGCCGAACCGCTGTACCGTCGTCTCGCCCTTCCACGCCGCCCTGTCCATCTGCACGTCCTTCGGCACGTCCACCAGCACGGGCCCCGGCCGCCCTTCGGTCGCCACCGCGAACGCCTCCCGAACCGCATCCGCCAGATCCTCGACGTCCTCGACCAGCACGCTGTGCTTGGTGATCGGCTGAGTGATCCCGATGATGTCGGTCTCCTGAAAGGCGTCCTTCCCCATCATGGCGCGGGAGACCTGCCCGGTGATCGCCACCACCGGCGTGTTATCCATGTGGGCGGTGGCGAGTCCGGTGACCAGGTTGGTGGCACCGGGACCGGAGGTCGCCACACACACCCCCGGCCGTCCGCTCGCCCGCGCGTATCCGTCGGCCGCGTGCGCCGCGGCCTGCTCGTGCCGCACGAGTACGTGACGCAACCCGGGGTACTCGGGAAGGGCGTGATAGAACGGCATGATCGCGCCGCCGGGATAGCCGAACATCAGCTCGACCCCCTGCTCCAGCAGGGCGCGACAGAGGATTTGGGAGCCGGTGAGTTGGTCGGGCATGATTGTCTTTGGAGAAGGGGCTGTTAGCTATCGGCTATCAGCTATCGGCCCTGCAGCACCGAGCGTCCGCTCGCGAGGACCGATAGCTGATAACCGATAGCCGATAGCCAGTCCTCACACCCCCCACAGATAAACCGAATTCAACTCGCTCGATTCCAACCGGTCCGCATGCCGCGCCTTGTTGAGCGCGTGGACCAGAGCTCGCGCGCTGGCTTCGACGATGTCAGTCGAGGCGCCATGCCCGGAGAGGGACTTGCCGTCGATCTTGGCCTGAAGGAACACCTGGCCTACGCTGTCGCGGCCGGGGGTCAGCGATCGAAGCGAGAGACTCAGCACTTCGAGCTGGCGGTCCAGGATATCGCTGATCGCGGTGAACGCCGCCGCTATGGGGCCATCTCCGGTGCCGCGCGCCGAGCGCTCGCCGGTCCAGGGTCCGGTCATCCTGACCTCCGCTGTAGCCGTCACGCTCCCA
>JACCSE010000063.1 GCA_013813145.1 Gemmatimonadales bacterium | reverse complement strand
GCGTAGCCTTCGTCGAACCACAACGGCACCGGCACCTCGATCTCCTGGTGCAGCGCGAGATGGGCCAGCTCGTGGCGCAGGGTGCGGGCGAGCTCCCGGCCGTCGGCCCGGATCGCGATGGTGCGTTGATCGGGGAGCGCGATCGCCGCACCCCAGGCCGGCGATCGTCCGCCGGTGAGGGAGTCGAGCGTCCGGCTGTCCCGCACCACCAGAATGCGGAGGGAATCGGGGAGCTGGGTGCCGAGGCCGGGCCAGTCGGTAGGTCGGTCGGCCTGGCGCGCCAGCTCGACGGCCAGCGCGAGCTGTTCCGGCCAGGCCACCGCCGTGACCCGTCCCACCTGGACCGCCGACGGTCCCTGAGCGGCGAATATTAGAAGGGAAAGGATCAGGACAGCAGACTGCGCGGGACCTCACCTTCGGCGGCGACCAGGTCGAGCATTTCCTTACAGCGCTTGGCCCAGGGGTTGAACTTGTTGGCCTTGTATCCCTCGGCCCAGGTGCCGCGGGCCGCGTCGCGGTCTCCGGCGAGCCAGAGAGCCCGGCCGAGCTCGAAGTAGGCTTCGATCAGATTGGGCCCAAGCTTCAGCGTCTTCCGGAAGAAGCTCTGCGCGTCTTCGTACATCTCGCGCTCGAGGTACACCAGTCCAAGATAATAGTGTGCGTAGAGCGTCGCCTTCCGGTCGTTGTCGAGCCGGATCGCCTTGGAGAGATGCTCGATCGCCTCGCCGAAGATCCGCTTCTTGAGGCAGATGTAGCCGACGTTGATCCGGGCCAGCGCGTTGGACGGCTCCTTCATGAGCACCCTGGAAAAGGTCGCGAGCGCATCGTCGTAGTCCTCATGAAGCATCTGGGCCCAGCCCAGTAGTGACTGGGCCTCGACCGCCCCGGGCGAGAGGGCCAGGGCCTTCTCCAACGACTGAATCGCCCCGGCGTGGTCACCCAGGGAGATCAGGCTCCACCCCTTCTCTATGAAAGTGGAGGCGCCCAGATGATCGGCGTGCACTCCCGGCCGGGGCCCGGTGAATTGGGGAGCCAAGGCCGGGGATGCCGGTGCCGCTACGGCGGCGGGGGCCGACTGTTTGTACCGCTCGACCAGGCCGCGGATCTCTTCCTTCAACTGACCGAGATCGGTCAGCGCGCCGTCCACCCGCTTGAAGAGCGCGACGATGTCCCGCTTCACCGCCTCGCGGGCCGCGGAATCCCCCGCCCCGCCGATCCGGCCCTCGATCTCCTGGTATTGGACCCGCAGGGCGGCAAGCCACTGCTCGCTCATCTCACGAGCTCCCCATCGCGCCGAGCGCGAGCCGTTCGGTGGACGAGAGCAGCTTGCGTGCGTTGAGGATGATGATGGTCCGGCCGGGGCGGGTCACGATTCCCGCGATGTAGGCCGCCGCCAGCCCGCTCACGATCGGGGCCGGGGCCGAGATGGTGGTGCTGTCGACCCGAAGCACTTCACGCACCTCGTCTACCAGCACGCCGACCCGCTGGTCGCCCAGATCCACGATCATCAGCCGGGTCTCTTCCCGAATCGCGGCCTCGAGCTCGAACCGCTTGCGCAGGTCAACCACGGGTACCGCCCCACCCTCGTACGGCACCACGCCCTCCAGGAAGCTGGGCGACTGGGGAAGCGGCGAAGGCGCTTCGTAGCGCAGGATCCGCTGAATCTGGAGAATGTCGAAGGCGAACTCCTGGGGGCCGACCCGGAAGGTCACCAGTTGGACGTCTTCACCGGTGATCATGTCGCTGCCGCCTCCGTGATGCGCGCGCCGAGCGCGGTGAGATCCAGGAGCGGAACCAACCCGTCGGGATGGCGGGCCACGCCGGCGGCCCAGGGGAGGGCGGTTCCGGCCGGCACCGGAAGACCGCCCTCACGTAGCACCTCCTCGGCCTCGTCCACCTCGAGGCAGAGCTGCCGTCCGCCCACTTTCACGACCACCGCCGCTCCCCCTCGCGCGGCGGCGCAAGGCCGGCCGGCCAGCAGGGCGCCGAGATCCACCAGCGGCAGGAGCGTGCCCCGCACCGCCGTGACTCCGCGGACGGCCGGCTCGAGTGCCGGCACCGCGTACGTCGGCCCCGGCTCCAGCACCTCGACTACAGAGGCCAGGGGGAGCCCCACGCGGCGCCCGCCGGCCCGCACCAGCAGGTACGCCGAATCCCCGCGCTTCACCGGCGCTCCATCCGGGCGAGCTCCTCGGTCACTCGCTCGGCGATGCGCCCGACCGGCAGCACGTGGCGCGCGCCGCCCGCCTGGGCGGCGGCGCCCGGCATGCCGAAGATCACGGCGCTCTCCCGATCCTGGGCGATGCCGATGCCGCCGGCGTCGTGGATCCGGCGGAGGCCGTCTGCGCCGTCCCGGCCGAGCCCGGTCAGCACCACGCCGACCGACCGGTCGCCGTAGATAGCGGCCACGCTCCGGAACAGCGGATCGGCCGCGGGTCGGACGCCCCACACCGACGGCTGCTGGTCGAGCGCGAGCTTCGGCCCTCCCGGGCCAAGGACTACGCACATGTGATAGTCACCCGGAGCCACGTAAGCCGTGTCGGCGAGGACCGGGGCATCGTGCGCTCCTTCGACTACGCTCAGACGGCTCTGCGAGGCGAGCCGCTCGGCGAGGCTGTGGGTGAACCGCGGCGGCATATGCTGCACGATGAGCACCGCCGCATCCTGACCGGTACGGAGCCGGGGCACGACCTCGGCGAGGGCGCGGGGGCCGCCGGTCGAGGC
>JACCSE010000061.1 GCA_013813145.1 Gemmatimonadales bacterium | reverse complement strand
GTAGACCGCGAGCTGAACGACGTCGGCCCACACCACCGCCTTGAGCCCGCCGAACCAGGTATAGACCATGGTAATCCCGCCCATCGCCACGATCGAGACCGGCACGTTCCAGCCCGTCACCAGCGCGAGCGGGATGGCCCCGGCGTATATACGCACCCCGTCGCCCAGGAACCGGGTCGCGAGAAAAACGACCGAAACAAGCCGGCGCGTGCCGGGCCCGAATCGCGACTCCAGCCGGGCGTAGGCGGTCTCCTGCTCTCCGCGGAAATATCCCGGCAATAACCAGAACGCCACCGCGGCTCGCCCGAGCAGATAGCCGAAGGTGAGCTGAAGGAAGACCAGGCTTCCTCTCGCGCCGATGCCGGGAATGGAGATGACGGTGAGCGCCGAGGTCTCGGTCGCCACGATGGAGAGGAGCACCGCCCAGGCGGGCAGGTCGCGGGCACCGAGGAAGTAATCGCCGGCCGTCTGCTGGTGGCGGGTAGCCCACAGCCCGATTCCAAGGGTCACGGCGAAATACAGGACGATGACCAGCAGATCCAGGCTGGTCACCGGAGGGGGGCCCGTGGCTCAAGAAGCGGGAAGGGAGAAGAGTGAAAAGTAAAAGGGGCAGCCAATCGAGCCGAGCTCGACCGAGCCACCCCTTCAGCCTTCACTTTTCACCCTTCACGCTTTAGGCCGTGAAGCTGCTGCCGCACCCGCATCCGCCGGTGGCGTTCGGGTTGTTGAAGGTGAAGCCGGACCCCTGCATGGAGGTCACGTAGTCGATGGTGATGCCCGCGAGGTACTGGGCGCTGAAGCCATCCACGAAGAGCCGGACCCCGCTGAGGTCGAAGGTCATGTCGTCCTCCAGCGCCCGCTCTTCGATGTTGAGACTGTACTTGAAGCCGGAACATCCGCCCGGAAGCACGCTGACCCGAAGGCCCGCGGTTTCGGCCGGTACCTGCTCGGCGGCGATGAACTTGCGCACCTCATCAGCGGCCTTGTCGGTCAGCGTCAGGGCGAATCCGCTGGTCGGCGCCTGCTGAGGAATGCTGGTCATGCTCGGTCTCCTTACCGGGATTGCTCCAAACTTAACCCGGAACCGCCCTCCGTGTCAACGCGTGCGTTGAGCACCACGTCAGCACGTAAGTTACGCTGGATCAACAGGAAAGCCGCGATCGACACCGCTCCGTAGATCAACCCCCGGACCGGGGCGCCGGTGACCGCCGCCCCCAGCCCGAACACCGCCGAATAGACCGAAACTATCCCGGCAACCCAGTTGACCCAGGAGAGCGCGCCCCCGGGGACCCGGTCGCCCGCGAACCCCAGCCGCTCGGCCACCCGGCGCCACCCCGGGCCGCCCGGCCGGACCTGCCGGTAGAAGCGGTCCAACGTGGCCGCGGACTCGGGCGGGGTCAGGAAGGTGACGCCGAGCCAGACGCCGGTCGTCACCAGCACGGTGATCAGCATGGTCTGGGCGTAGGCCGGGCTGCCGACGTCGCCCAGATCGAAGCCGAAGGTGGCGAGCACCATTGAGGTCACGAACGACGCCGCCATGGCGCTGATCTCGGACCAGGCGTTCACCCGCCACCAGTACCAGCGGAGGATGAACACCAGCCCGGTGCCCGCTCCGAGCCCGATGAGCAGCTTCCACCCCTGCTCGACGCTGCTGAGGAAGCTCATGACGATCAGCGAGCAGACCATCAGCACGACGGTGGCGACGCGGGACGCGACGATCTGCGCCCGGGGGCCGGCATCGGGCCGGAGGAAGCGAAGGTATACGTCGTTCACCAGGTAGGAGGCGCCCCAATTCAGGTGGGTGCTGATCGTGCTCATGTACGCCGCGGCGAATGCCGCGAGGAGCAGCCCCTTGTAGGGCGACGGCAGGACATCCACCATCACCCGGACGTATCCCTCCTCCGGGTTGGCGAGGCCGGGATACTGGAGCACGGCGACGAAGCCGACCAGGATCCAGGGCCAGGGCCGGAGCGCGTAGTGCGCGATGGTGAACCAGAGGGTGGCGAGCAGGCCGTGGCGCTCGTCCTTGGCCGAGAGGATTCGCTGGACCACGTAGCCGCCGCCGCCCGGCTCCTGACCCGGATACCAGGCGGCCCACCACTGAACCGCCAGGAAGACCAGCAGCGTCGAGAGCGGAAGCCAGGCCTGGTCGGTCGGCGGGATAACGCTGAAGGCGGCCTCGGTGGAGCCGTAGTGAGCGGTGGCTCGGGTGACGAGGCTGTCCAGGCCGCCCACCGATTCCACCGCGAGCACCGCCAGCAGGATCGAGCCCCCCATCGCCACGGCGAACTGGAACGCGTCGGTCACGATGATGCCCCAGAGCCCCGAGAGCGCGCTGTAGGCGGCCGTGACGCCGAACAGCGTGAGGGCCGCGACCCAGGGGTTCACGTCGAGCGTGATCTGGAGAATCGTCACCATCGCCCGGGTGACCCAGCCCATGATGATGAGGTTGATCGGGAGAGCAAGGTAGAGAGCGCGGAAGCCGCGGAGCACGGCGGCGGGCCGGCCGCCATAGCGCAGCTCGGCGAACTCGACGTCGGTCAGCACGCCGGCACGGCGCCAGAGCCGGGAGAAGAAGAAGACGGTCAGCACCCCGGAGAACGCGCCGTTCCACCAGAGCCAGTTGCCCGCGACCCCGTACTTCGCCACCAGTCCGGCGACCACCAGCGGCGTGTCCGCGGCGAACGTCGTCGCCACCATCGAGGTGCCGGCGAGCCACCAGGGGAGCGAGCGGCCGGATACGAAGTAGTTGGCCAGCGACCTCCCGCCGCGGCGGGTGTAGGCCAACCCGATGCCGGCCGAGATGACGAAGTAGAGCGCGACGACCAGCCAATCGGAGAGCGCGAGATGCATGGAAGCCCCTGGGTCGGTGGACGGCTACGGAACCCGGCGCATCACTCCCCATCCCCGCGGGTAGGCCGGCGGAATCCCGATGGGCAGGCGGCCGGTGATCGCCGCGGTGCCGGCGAGCGCACGCGCGACGGCCCGTTCGGTTACCGAGTTGGCGCGCCAGCCGATCAGGTACGAGCCGATTTCGGGAAGCTCCGAAATAAGATAGGGATTCCCCAGCGAGACGAGGATGGTCGGGCGCGCGGGCGCGGTGGCCGACAGGAGCGCGGTCAGCGGCCCGGGAAGACCGATCGAGCCACGCCCCGCGACCGGGCGATCGGCGGTGGCGAAGAGCGCGATCCGGCCGCGGCCGATCGCGGCGGCGGCGGAGTCGTAGCTCGCGGGACCGCTTGCCGGCCAGAGCCGAAAGAGAGTGACCGGGAAGCCCGCCGCGCGCAGCTCGCCGGCCAGCACCGTCCCGATCGTGCGGTTGTCGTCCTCACCGTAGGCGACCAGGGTGAGCGGCGGCCGCGTTCCGCGGAGGCCGTGGACGGTGCCGCCCACGTCCTTCACCATCACGATGGAACGTTGGGCCATCTCCCGCGCCGCGCCCTGGAACTCCGCGTTTCCGACGACGCCCGGCACGCTGTCGAGCGGCACGGTAGGGCGACGGAACAGGCCGAGGTCGCGCTTGGCCTGGAGCACCCGCCGGACCGAGCGATCCAGGCGCTCGGCCGTGATCTCACCGCGCCCGACGGCGGCGGCCATCGCGTCGATGGCCTCTCGAGGATCGGCGGGCTGGAGCAGCAGGTCGGCGCCGGCCAGGAAGGCCCGCACCGCCGCGCCGGCGCCGTAGGCGTTGGCGACTCCGGCCATGTTGAGCGCGTCGGTCACCACCATGCCGCGGAACCCCAGCGAATCCCGGAGCACACCGGTGAGAATGCCCGGGGCGACCGTTCCGGGGCGCAACTCGCCCGGATCGATCGACGGGAGCGCGATGTGGGCGGACATTACCACGTCAACGCCGGCGGCGACGGCGGCGCGGAACGGCACCAGCTCGATGGAGTCGAGGCGGGCCCAGTCCGAGGCGATGACCGGCAGGGCGAGGTGCGAGTCGGTTCCGGTGTCTCCGTGTCCGGGAAAGTGCTTCGCGGTCGCGAGGACGCCGTGGTCCTGAAGCCCCCGAACCTCCGCCGCGACGAACCGGCCGACGGTGGCCGGGTCTTCGCCGAACGAGCGGGTGTTGATGATGGGATTGCCGGGATTGTTGTTGACGTCCGCGACCGGGGCGAAGACGAGGTGCACGCCCACCGCCCGCGCCTCGAGCGCGGTGATCCGGCCCATCAGGTACGCGGCCGAGTCGCTCCCACCGGCGGCCACGCCCATATTGGGAGGCAGCGGTGTGCCACCGTTGAAGCGGATGCTGGTTCCCCCCTCCAGATCCGAGCCGATGAGGAGTGGAAGGGCGGAGCTTTCCTGAAGGCGGTTGAGCTTGGCCGCGATATCCAGCGGCGACCCGACCGAGACGATGAGCCCGCCGACGCGCAGCTCGTCCACCCACGCCTGTAACCGCTCGAAGGTCTCGTCGTCGTACGCGGCGTAGGTCCCCGGAATCCACGGCATCACGAGCTGGGCGATCTTGTCGCGGGTGGACATGGCGCCGAGCAGCGCCTCGGGGTCGTCGTCGATCGGTATGGGGGATGGAGGAAAGGGAGAGGCAGGGGTCGTCCCCGGCTGCGCCGGAGCGCAGGCAGCGAGCAGTACCATCACGATCGCGAGGAGCTTGGCGTGCACAGATCTCTCGTTCTGCTGGGTCTCTGGGGCTGGTCGCTGGGATGCTCCGCCCCGGGGCCCAAGGCCCAGGCCCCCGAGCCGGTGTCGGTGCGACCGGGAATCGAGGTGCTGCTCTCCGACAGCATGCATCTGGTCCGCGACCGGCGGGTCGGTCTGGTGACCAACCAGACCGGCGTGGACGCGGACGGGATCAGCGACGTGGTGCGGCTACGGACGGCGGGGGTCCGGCTCGTGGCGCTGTTCAGCCCGGAGCACGGGTTCCGCGGGGCGGCCGACCCGGGCGCCGCCATTGCGTCGTCGGTCGATTCGGCCACCGGTCTTCCAATCTATAGTCTTTACGGCCGGACTTCCGCCCCCACCCCCGAGATGCTGTCGGGTATCGACGTGCTGCTGCTGGATCTTCAGGACGTGGGCGCGCGCTACTACACCTGGCTCTTCACCACCATCCAGGTCATGAAGGCGGCGGGGCGGAGCCGGGTCGCCGTCGTTGTGCTCGACCGGCCCAACCCAATCGACGGGCTGGTGCAGGGAAACGTGCTGGAGCCGGCGTTCATCACCACCGTCGGGCAGCTCGCCATTCCGATGCGCCACGGAATGACGCTGGGCGAGCTGGCCCGTCTGGCCGCCGCCGATCTGGCGATCGATGTGGACCTCACCGTCGTGCCGGCCGCCGGCTGGCGCCGGTCGGTGCCGTTCGACCGAACGGGACTGCCGTTCATAGCTCCGAGTCCCAATCTACCTTCGCTGGAAAGCCTGTATCACTATCCGGGCACCTGCCTGTTCGAGGGCACCAACCTGTCGGTGGGCCGGGGGTCGGATGCGCCGTTCCAGCAGATCGGGGCCCCATGGCTGGACACGGCGGCGGTGCTGGCGTTGGTGCGAGACGAGGGGCTGCCGGGAGTCAGCTTTCGGGGCGTCACCTTCAGGCCCACGCGGCCGGGCGACGGAAAGTACTCTGACACGCTGCTGTACGGCATCCGGGTGGAGGTGACCGACCGCGACACCTACGACCCGACCGTCACCGCCGTCCACCTGCTGGCTTTGCTTCACACCTATCACGCGGGCGAGTTCCGCTGGATCCCGGCCCATTTCGATCGGTTGGCCGGGACGGCGGTGCTGCGGGAATCGATCGAGAGCGGGTCGGAGCCGGCGGCGATCGTGCGGAACTGGCGAGAGCGACTAGGGTGGTTTCGGGACCGGAGGAGGGCGGTGCTGATCTACCCGGAGTAACGGGGCAGCGGGCGGCAATGGAGCAACGCCGCTGTCATCCCGAGCGAAGCGAGGGATCTTCTCCGCAGGTATCGAACCCCGGGTAGGAAGATCCCTCGCTTCGCTCGGATGACAGCCTCCGCCCTGCTGCGCCGCTGCCCGCTGCTTCCCTCAATTGCCCTACCCGGTTCTGCCGGTTATCCTTTCGCCCGGCAAACGGTTGGGGGCTCCGCTCGGCGCCATCCCTGGGCTTCTGCTGAGGACACACACGAAGTGAAGTTGCTGGGTGCACTGGAGAAGCCGTTCTACGCCACGGTCAATCCGCTGGTCGAGCGGCTGATCCGCGCCGGAGTGCGGCCGAACGCCATCACCACGGTTGGGACCGGGTTGGTTCTGGTCTCGGCGCTGGCCTATGGCCTGGGCCACATCCACCTGGGTGGGGCATTGCTGCTGCTCAGCGGTCTGGCCGACACCCTCGACGGGCAGGTGGCCCGCGGAGGGGCCATGGTCACCCGATTCGGCGCGTTCTACGACTCCACCCTCGACCGGGTCGGCGACGGGGCCACCTTCATCGGCATCGGCGCGTATCTCCTGCTGGCGCCGGATGTCGCCTTCCGAGCCCCAGCGGTCATCATCTGTATGGTCGCGATCCTGAGCTCGCTGCTGGTGTCGTACGCGCGGGCGCGGGCCGAAGGGCTGGGGCTGGACTGCAAGGTGGGCATCGCGCAGCGGGCGGAACGGATCCTGGGGCTCGGGGTGGTCTCGCTCCTCGTGGGAGCGGGGCCCCGGGCGCTGGTGATCGAAGGGGTTGTGGCGTTGCTCGCCGTCGCGTCCACCATCACGGTGGTCCAGCGGTTCGTCTACGTCTACCGCACCGCCGATCGAGTGGGGGCCGAGCCGCGGATCCGCAGCGTCGAGCGGGCGCCGCTGGATTCTCTCGCCAAAGGACGTTGAGCGTGGCTGATCAGATCCGGCCCATCGCGCCGGCCAACGGGAAGCTGGGGGTTCTCTGCGTGGGGCTCGGCGCGGTGGCGACCACGTTCGTCGCCGGCGTGGAGAACATCCGGCGGGGTGCCGCCAAGCCCATCGGATCGCTGACCCAGATGGGCACGATCCGCCTGGGCAAGCGCACCGAGGGCCGGGCCCCGCTGATCCGCGACTTCGCCCCCCTCGCTGCGCTGGACGACCTGGTTTTCGGCGCCTGGGACCCGGTGCCCGACGACGCCTACGCCGCCGCGGTGAACGCCGGCGTGCTGGACCGCCACGAGCACCTGGAGCCGATCGGCGACTTCCTCCGGGCGCTGGAGCCGATGCCGGCGGTGTTCGACCAAGGCTACGTCAAGCGGCTCGAGGGCAGCAACGTCAAGACCGGGAACACCAAGCGGGATCTGGCCGAGGCGCTGCGCAAGGACATCCGCGACTTTAAAGCCAAGCACAACTGCGACCGCCTGGTCATGGTCTGGTGCGCCTCCACCGAGATCTTCATCAGCCCGGGGCCGTCGCATTGGACCCTGGAGGCGTTCGAGAAGGCGCTCGACGCGAACGACGCTTCGATCGCCCCCTCGATGCTCTACGCCTACGCCGCCCTTCAGGAAGGGGTGCCCTTCGCCAACGGCGCGCCCAACCTCACCTGCGACTTCCCGGCGATGGAGCAGCTCGCCCGGGACCGGGGCGTGCCGATCGGGGGCAAGGACTTCAAGACCGGGCAGACCCTGGTGAAGACCGTGCTGGCGCCCATGTTCAAGGCCCGGATGCTCGGTGTGGCTGGCTGGTACTCCACCAACATTCTCGGCAACCGGGACGGCGAGGTGCTGGACGATCCGGAGAGCTTCAAGACCAAGGAAGAGTCGAAGCTGGGCGTCCTGGAGTACATCCTCCAGCCGCAGCTCTACCCGGAGCTGTACGGCAAGATCTTCCACAAGGTGCGGATCAACTACTATCCGCCTCGGGGCGACAACAAAGAAGGCTGGGACAACATCGACATCTTCGGGTGGCTGGGCTACCCGATGCAGATCAAGGTCGATTTCCTCTGCCGCGACTCCATCCTCGCCGCCCC
>JACCSE010000046.1 GCA_013813145.1 Gemmatimonadales bacterium | reverse complement strand
GTTGACCAGTCCCTCGGACCGCCTCACCTCGGCCCTCGCCGAGCGCTACCGCCTTGGGCGCGAACTGGGCCAGGGGGGCATGGCGACCGTCTACCTCGCCGAAGACCTCAGGCACGGCCGCAAGGTCGCCATCAAGGTCCTGCACCCCGAGCTCTCCGCCGTCATCGGGGGCTCGCGCTTCCTGGCCGAGATCAAGGTCACCGCCAATCTCCAGCATCCCCACATCCTGGGGCTGATCGACTCGGGCGAGGCCGACGGCCTGCTCTACTACGTCATGCCCTACGTCGCCGGCGAATCGCTGCGCGCCCGCCTGATCCGCGAGAGACAGCTCCCGGTGGAGGACGCCTTGCGGCTCGCCAGGGAGGTGGCGTCCGCCCTCGACTACGCCCATCGCCAGGGCGTGGTCCATCGGGACATCAAGCCGGAGAACACCCTGCTGCAGGACGGTGCCGCCCTGGTCGCCGACTTCGGCATCGCGCTCGCGGTGCAGCAGGCCGGCGGCAGCCGGATGACCCAGACCGGCATGTCGCTCGGCACGCCGGCCTACATGTCGCCCGAGCAGGCGATGGGCGAGCGCGAGATCGGCGCGCGGAGCGATGTGTACGCGCTTGGCGCGATGACGTACGAGATGTTCGCCGGCGAGCCGCCCTTTACCGGCCCCAACTCTCAGGCGATCGTCGCCAAGGTGCTGACCGAGCCGCCGCCGCCGCTCAGGGCCAAGCGGCCGACGGTCCCTCCCGCGGCGGAAAGCGCGATTTTCACGGCGCTGCAGAAGCTTCCCGCGGATCGCTGGGGTTCGGCCAGGGAGTTCAGCGACGCCCTGGCGGGATCGGGACCGGCGCGGACCCAAGGCGCTGCCACGATACCGCTGAAGGCCGCTCGCGCCCCGGCGATCGCGTCCTCCAGGCAGGCGGCCATGTGGCTGGGCTGGGTGGCGGCCGGCCTCGCCGCCGCGCTCGCCGCCTGGGCCCTCCTCCGCCCCCACCCGGAGACAGCGCCGTCCCGCCTCGCCATCCTCGCCCCCGGACTGGGCGGGAGCGGGGCCAGTTCGTCGCAGCGGCACCTGGCGTTCCAGCCCGACGGCCAGGGCCTGGTGTATTCGGTGGTCGGCGCGGATGGAATCCTGCGCCTGGTGCGGCAGTCGCTCGACTCCGAAGCCGCGTCACCGATCCCCGGCACCGCCAACCTGAGCAGCCCGCTGGTGTCACCCGACGGCAGGTGGCTGGTGGCTACACAGGGCGTCGCGAGCCAGGTGCTCCGCCTGCCGCTCGAGGGCGGAAGTGCCGAGCTGGTGGTGCGTACGGTGCTCAGGTCGGACGACGCGGCGTGGGGACCTGACGGCAGCCTCTGGTTCAGCGAGGACGAGGGGATCGGCCGCGTCTCCGGCGACTCGCTGGTCCGGCGGGTTCGGACCGGCCAGCTCCGGTTGCAGCAGATCCTGCCCGACGGCCGGACCGCGCTGGTCATCCGCAATCGCATGGGCAACGCCGCCGGGCCCCTCCTGCTGGCGGATCTCGAGGACGGGAGCGAGACGCCGCTCCTCGATACGCCGATCATCGAGGCGCGGATGACCCGGGGCTTCCTCGTGTTCGTCCTGCTCAACGGCAACCTGCAGGCCGCCCCACTCGATCGGGACGGCCGGCGGCTGACCGGGAGCCCGGTGACGGTGGCGACCAACGTCGCCTTCACCGGGACGGCCGTGGCGCAGTTCGCCGTGGCGCCCAACGGCAACGTCGCGTACATCCCGGTGGAGCCGGCGTCCCTGATCTTCCTCGACCGGGCGGGCGCGAGCGGGCTGGTAACCACCGAGCGGCGCAACTACCACCATCCGATGTTCTCGCCCGACGGCCGGCGGCTCTCCATGGATTTTATCTCCATGGAAGGGCGCAACGTCTGGATCCTGGGGCTCGGGGAGCGCACATTTTCCCGCGCCAGCTTCGATCGGGACGGGCACGACGCGACCTGGACGCCAGACGGACGGTTCATCACCTACATCGCGCCCGTGACCCAGCGCGACGGGGTGACCCTGGTCCTCCTCAGGAAGCCGCCGGGAAGCGCCGAGCCGCCGGAGACGCTGCTGGCGTCGCGCGCGCTCGCCTACACCGGGACCTGGCTCAGGGACGGCAGCGCCCTCGTCACCACCGCGGCCAACCTGCGCCGCGACCCGCGCCGGCCCGATTCGCTTCAGGCCGACTCGCGGGCCGACGCCGCCATCGTGCGCAACGCGGGGCGCGGCCCGCTCGAGCCGCTCGTCGCGAGCCGGTTCAACGAGCAGTACGTCGGAGCGTCGCCCGACGGTCGCTGGATCACGTTCGTCTCGGACCAGTCCGGCCGCGAAGAGGTCTACGTGCGCGACCTCGAAGGCAAGCGGGACCAGCTCCTCGTTTCCCTCGAGGGGGGAACCGAGCCGGTGTGGGGTCCCGATGGGCGCGAGCTGTTCTATCGCGAGACCAAGGAGGGCGACCCCTACCTGGTCGCCGCGGGCATCGGGACCCGTCCCGATCTCAGGGTGACCAGTCGGAAGCGGCTGTTCCCAATCGGCGACATCGTGGGGAGCGGCCCGCACTCGAACTACGACATCTCCCCCGACGGAAAGACGTTCGTCATGGTGCGGCGCAGTCCGGCCGCACGGATCATGGTCATCCAGAACCTGCCTGCGCTCGTGCGGCGGCTGCAGGGGGAGCGGGTGGGGACGCAGTGAGCGGTGCCGCGGCCGGCTCGGGGCGAAGCACCCTGCCGCGCGGGGGCGTGCCGGGCTAGGGTGACCAGCCTTCCATTATATTGCAGTGCCATCATGCACCAACGCGACCCTGCCTCAGACAGTTCACGTCGACCCTGGCCCGTCAGACTCTACCGCCTGGGCGACGAGCCGGGGGACGACTTGTCGGCCGTCTCCACGCCGGAGGAGCGCCTGGCGATGGTCGCGGAACTGAGCCGCCGCATGTGGGAACTGACCGGCCGGCCGGCGCCGTCGTATTCACGGCCGGGCATGCCCGGCCGGGTCTTCCGACCCGCGTGAGCGACGACTGGGCCGACGTGCTCGGCGCGCTGGCCGAGTCGCGCGCGCGGTTCCTGGTGGTCGGCGCACATGCGATGGCCGTGCATGGGGTGCCGCGCGGCACTCAGGACTTGGACGTGGATCGATCCCAGCAGCGAGAACGCCGAGCGCGTGTGGCGAGGCCTGGCAGCGTTCGGTGCCCCGATCGAGGAGCTGGGCATCACCCGCGAAGACCTGAGCCGAAGCGGCATGGTGATCCAGCTCGGTCTCCCCCCGAATCGCATCGACCTCCTCACCGGCATCAGCGGGGTTCCGGATTTCGAGGCCGCGTGGGACGAGCGGGTGGAGCATTCGTTCGGTGGGCGGCGGGTGCCATTCATCGGCCGGGCCACCCTGATCAGGAACAAACGCGAATCCGGTAGACGGAAAGATCTCGTCGATCTCGAAGCCCTCGGGGAGCTGCCCCCGTCTCCCTGACGACGGGGGCGCCCGGAGCCGAAGCC
>JACCSE010000042.1 GCA_013813145.1 Gemmatimonadales bacterium | reverse complement strand
GAACTGCCCCGGCATCGGGGAAGGAAACGGAAAGCCGTAGCCCGGCTGCCAGACTCCGGGCGTCGTCAGGACGAAGGTCAGGGTGATCAGAAACATGACGATGGCGCCCATGCTCCCGTACGCCGAGACCTTCGGTGCGAACGAGCGCGTCGCGATCATCAGGCCGAGCACGATCTCGACCGTGCCAATCAAAGCGGAGAGTGTCTTCAGTCCCAGGGCCTGAAGCGCCCATGCCGTGAGCGGGCTGTTTTCCACCAGTGGTTTGATGCCCATCGCCTCGTACTCGGTAAACTTGAGCGCGCCAACCCACAGGAGAACAGCCACCAGGCCATAGCGAAGAACCTTCTCGCCAAGGTTCTCCAACGAGCGACCCCGCTCCATCGATCCGCCGCGGTCCACGTTTTCGGCTCGTGCGGTCGCCATGACGTCCTCGCTCTTGATTGTGAATCCATCACGTCGGTTTACCGGAGAGCCGCCGCATGCGACGGCAGGTGCTTCAACCACTCGCGCCATTCGCTGACGCCCTCTCCCGTTCGGGCGCTCGTTAACATGTGCGGCACGCCCGGATGCACGGTGTCGAGATTGCGCAGAAACCGGTCGAGATCGAAGTCGAGATGTGGAAGCAGGTCGATCTTGTTGATCAGGATCAAGTCGCAGGTGCGGAACATGAGCGGATACTTGAGCGGCTTTTCTTCGCCTTCCGTCACCGACGCGACCATGACCCGGACGTCCTCGCCAACCCGAAACTCGGCCGGACAGACGAGATTGCCCACATTCTCGATAATCAGCAGATCGATGTCGTCGAGCGGAAGCGACGGGATCGCCGAGCGCACCATGTTAGCGTCGAGGTGGCATTCCCCGCCGAACCCGGAATCGGTGACGGTCCGCTGGACTCCGGCGACGTCCACCTTGGCCAGCCGATTCTGCTCGTCAACGATTTGAACTACGCGGCCGGGGATCGCGAGACACATCAGGCGTTTCTCCCGGGCCCGGGAAGTCGAACGCGAGCGAGCGGCGTTTCGGACTGAATCGAGCTGAGTTGAAGAGATTGTCGGACGGACGCAGCGCCACCGGGGCGCAGGAGGCTCTCTGTGCGTAGGCAGGACTTCGGATGGAAACCGCGGGCGCCGGGGGGACCCCGGTACCAGATGCGGAACGACTTGCCATCGTTCACTCCGGCCCGGGCGACTTGGGGGCGCCGACCTGGGCGTGGTGGAGGACTAGCGGCTGGCAATCTACTGGTGCGATCGCCTTGATACTTTCACAACCTGACGTACACGTCAGGTTTCATATATTCGCCATCATTGCTGACGTGTCAAGAGCGAGGTTTCTCGCTCCGGGAGCGATTCGCTTCCTGGGTGAGTTGGAGGAGCGCGGATTCGTCGGCGCCCGCTTCGGAGGGACACGCGGGACAGCCGGTCGAGGTAGGAGGGTGGGGGCAGGCCGAGCATCGGCGTACCAAGGACAGCGCGTGCTGGATCTCCCGGCCCAGCGTCCCGAGGTTGGAGGCGCGCTCCCGGACCTCCTGCTGGAGCGACTCCAGTAGCACGACGAGCCGCGCACTGGCTTCCCGTCCGGTCCGGGCCGTGCTGCGAGCGGACGCGAGCCGCTTGACCAGCTTGAGCGGGAATCCCATCTGGGAGAGACGGATCGCGATAGCGGCCCGAGCCAGATCGAAGCGGGAGTACAAGCGGCTGCCGCGCGCGGTACGCCTGGGGCGGATCAAACCTTCTTCTTCGTAGAAGAGGAGCGTCCGGGCCGTGGTGCCGAGCACCCGCGCGGCGTCCCCGGTCTTCAGCAGCCCGGCGATGGGGGATCGCCGGCGGACGGACGCTTTAGTGGCAAACTCTCTGGCACGATCGACGATCTGACTATCGGAGCAATCGAGGCGCCGGCAGAGCGCGAGCTCGTAGCCAGGGACGGAGGCAAGAAGGTGCGTGTGTGCCTGGAGCACGGGCGCGATCAGGTCTGCCTCGGCATCGGTCTCCACCAAGTCAATGGGATAGGCGCAGAGCACCTTGAAGGAGCCAGCCGAGAGCAGCTGGTGCCATAGCTCCTCCAGTTGAGCGGCGGCCGAGTACAGGCCGGCCCTCCACGCAAGCCCCACCAGCTCGCCGAAGGCGCGCAGGTCGGTGGCTCCAGCCCTGTCCAGAAGCGAGCGCAGCGCCTTGCCGATGATTCCGTCGAAGACCAGGGGAGAAGGCGAACCTCCGACCAGCACCTCGGCCAGCACGGTCTCGGCGGAGAGGAGGACCAACTGGCCCTGGCGCTCGGCCTCGGTTGGATCCATCCCCTCGGCTCGCAGCCGTTCGACGATGGCCTCGCGATGCTGCGCCGTGGCGACGACGAGAAGGCCATCACCGAGCTTCCATCCGTCGTAGAGAAAGCGCGAGACATTCCCGGCGAGGGCACCGTGGTCCTCGCCATAGAGCTGGACGATGTGGGCCGGAGATCGAGGCGTTTCCAACCAATGCGGGCACGACTGCATGGACCTACATACGCTTACGTGAGCGTCCGGGCAATGGCTGGAACGGACTACGCGGCGTTCGACCGAACCCACCAACACACCTCATTCCTGATCTTCGTGCCTTCGTGGTGAACGACCGCAGGCACTCCGCTGAACGCGCAGGCGCTCCGGGCCGCCAAGAGAAAGGGGGTACCTTCCGGTACCCCCCTACGCCTCCTTCGTGCACCACTCGCCGGTCTACCAGCGATAATGCGCGAACGCCCGGTTGGGGCGGGCCACGGTGCCACAGCGGGGGCAAGTCCAGAAGTATAGGCAGGCGTTGAGCGGCAAGGCCGTGAACCGGCTCGTTCCCTCGACGCTGCGACGCTGGACTCTGTACCGAATTGAGTCCAGTCCGGCCTCGCCCCCGTGCGACGGCAGGCGCACCAGCAGCGGCACAGCGCCTACGAGCC
>JACCSE010000035.1 GCA_013813145.1 Gemmatimonadales bacterium | reverse complement strand
ACGCCTCGCACTCCCCCGCCTTTCATCAGATCGAGGGGCTCGCGGTGGACGAGGGGATCTCCTTCGTGGATCTCAAGTCCCCACTGATGACAGCTCAAGCTTCCGTGTCCACCGGCTTCCCCGATCTCGACGGCTTGCTCCCCCGGCTCGACGGGATCCCGGCGCTGCCGGCGGACGCGCTCGAGGCCGACGAGATCGCCGTGCTCGGCCGCAAGGCCGGCGCGCTCACCGCCGCGCTCAAGCGGGTGGCCACCCTGCCGATGGAAGAGCGCAGGCGATACGGCGCGGCGGTGAACCAGCTCAAGGCCCGCTTCGAGGCGGCGTTTGCCGCTCGGCGCGAGTCGCTCGCCACCGAGCGGCAGCGGCGCGAGCGGGCGGGGACCGACCTCACCATGCCCGGCCGGCAGCGTTGGGTGGGCGCCGAGCATCCGGTGACCCGCGTGGTGGACGAAATCGTCGAAATCTTTCGCGGCATCGGGTTCACCGTCGCCGTCGGCCCCGAAGTCGAGACCGAGTGGTACAACTTCCTCGCGCTCAACTTCCCCGCCGACCACCCGGCGATGGACATGCACGACACGCTGTACCTGGACGCCCCGCCCGCCGACGGAGAGCCGGGCGGACGGCTGCTGCTCCGAACCCATACGTCGCCGGTCCAGATTCGGACCTTGCTCGCCTCGCCGCCGCCGGTGCGGGTGGTGATTCCGGGAATGGTGTACCGCAACGATGCCTTCGACGCCTCGCACTCCCCCGCCTTTCATCAGATCGAGGGGCTCGCGGTGGACGAGGGGATCTCCTTCGTGGATCTCAAGGCCACGTTGACCCACTTCGCGCAACGGTTCTTCTCGCCATCCACCAGGACCCGGTTCCGGCCATCGTTCTTCCCGTTCACCGAGCCCTCGGCGGAAATGGACGTCGAGTGCCAGCTCTGCCACGGGAGCGGCTGCCCGGCGTGCAAGGGTACCGGTTGGATGGAAATTCTCGGCTGCGGCATGGTGCATCCGGCGGTGCTGGAGAACTGCAACCTGGATTCGGAGAAGTACACCGGCTGGGCATTCGGGATGGGACCGCACCGGATCGCGATGCTGCGGTACGGGATTCCGGATATTCGGTTGCTGCTGGAGGGGGACATGCGGTTTCTGGCGCGGCTGGCGCCGGGCTGGCGGACGGATGGACGGTAGCACCGCTGTCATCCCGACCCTGAGCGCAGCGAAGGGGAGGGATCTTCTCCGCCTCGCTCGAGCCATTCCCAGGCAAGATCCCTCGCTCCGCTCGGGATGACAGCGTGAACACCTCCCTCCGCTGGCTCGAAGCCTTCCTCCGCCGTCCGCTGGATCCCAAGGACGTGGCGGAACGCCTGACCATGCTCGGTGCGCCGGTGGATGCCGTCGAGCCGCTGCATCCGGGGCTGGATCAGCTCGTCGTCGGCCTGGTGGAGGAAGTGCGGCAGCATCCCAATGCCGATCGGCTTCGGGTCTGCCGGGTGGACGATGGAACGGCGGAACGGCGGAACGTGGTCTGCGGAGCGCCGAACGTCACCGCCGGGAAGAAGTATCCCTTCGCCCGGGTCGGCTCGAGCGTGCCCCACGGCAAAGGCGGCGCGCCGATGAAGATCGAAAAGGCCAAGCTCCGGGGTGAGCCCTCCGAGGGCATGCTCTGCTCCGCCCGCGAGCTGGGCCTGGGAGAGGACCACGACGGCATCCTCGAGCTGGACACCGATGCACCTCCCGGGACACCGCTGCTGGAGGCGGTGCCGCTCGCCGACTATCGCCTGGAGGTGGACGTCACCCCGAACCGCCCCGACCTGCTCGGCCACAAGGGGATCGCCCGCGAGCTATCGGCCTCCTACAAGACTCCCTTCCGCCTGCCGACCGTCCCAGGCACCGATTCCGTTGACGTACCGCCCTCCCGCCGTGCCGCCATTTCCGGCGTCACCGGCGGAGTCAGCATCACCATCGAGGACCCCGAGTCCTGCCCCCGCTTCCACGCCGCGCTCATTCGCGGTGCGCGGGTGGGACCTTCGCCCGATTGGCTGCGGCGCCGGCTGGAATCGGTCGGCGTCCGCTCGATCAACAACGTGGTGGACGCGACCAACTACGTCATGTTCGAGCTGAACCAGCCGATGCACGCTTACGCCGTCGCCAAGCTGCGCGGGTCGGCCCTCATCGTGCGCCGCGGCCGGGAGGGCGAGCGGCTGGTCACGCTCGACGGCGTCGAACGCCGGCTCACCGCCGAGATGATCGCCATCGGTGACGCCGAGGGAGTCATCGGGCTGGCCGGCGTGATGGGCGGCGCGAACACCGAGGTAGACGGCGAAACCCGAGAAGTCCTGCTCGAGGGCGCCTACTGGAATCCCTCGCGGATCCGCCGCACCCGCCGTGCGTTGGGGATGAGCAGCGAGGCCAGCTACCGCTTCGAGCGCGGCATCGACCGCTGGGGTGGGGGCGACGCGATGCGGCGCTGCATTCAGGTCGTCCTCTCCACGGCCGGCGGCGAGCTGGCCGACGCTCCGCTCGACCTGTGGCCCGAGCCCTCGCACCCGGTCCGGATCTTTCTCCGACCCGCGCGGGTCACCCAGGTGCTCGGCGTGGCGCTGCCCTGGGCCGCGCTCGAGCAGTACCTCGTCGCCGTCGGTGCCACCGTCGTATCCAAGCCCGACGACGGGCGGATCGCGGTGGACGTGCCCGGCTGGCGGCCCGACCTGGCCCGGGAGATCGATCTGGTCGAGGAGATCGCCCGGCTTCACGGCTACGACGCTTTCCCCTCGGACCTGCGGCCATTCCGTACCGGCACGCTCCCGGACGCGCCCGAGGAGGCGGCCGCGGCTGCCGTGCGGCGTGGACTGGTCGAGCAGGGGCTCTTCGAGGTCTCCCGGCTGCCGATGGGACCCGCGGAAGGAGACCAGAGCGTCCGGCTGGCCAACCCGCTGTCGAGCGAGGACGCCTGGCTCCGCCACCGGCTGCTGCCCGGCCTGGTGCGCCTGGTGGAAGCCAACTGGGCCAACCACGTCGCGGACGTCCGGCTCTTCGAGATCGGTACCGCGTTCTCGGTGGGAGTCCCAGGCGAGCGCCCTCGCGAGGAGCGCCGGATCGCCGCCGTGCTGACCGGCCGGCGCGAGCCGGAGCACTGGAGCGGGACCGGCGAGGCGCGCTTCGACCTGTGGGACCTCAAGGGGCGGTTCGAGGCCGCCGTCGCTCTGGCGATTCCGGGTGGGGAGATACAAGTTGAGGGCGACGTCTGGGTGGCCCGGGACGCCGGCGGCCGGG
>JACCSE010000032.1 GCA_013813145.1 Gemmatimonadales bacterium | reverse complement strand
ATGCGCAGCCGCACCTCGGCCATGATGCCGTCCAGGGTGAGCGATGCCACGGTGCCGCGAAGCTGGTTGCGCGCGCTGATGTCGAGCCCGCCCCTCTCGCTTTCCCCCTCGGAGCCAAGCATCCGGTCGAGGTCGCGCCGGTCGAACAACCACTTGCGGCCGACCCGCCGGCCGGGAAGCCGGCCCGACCGAGCGAGCGCCTGAATGCGCTTCGGGTTCAGGTGCAGATAGCCGGCGGCATCATCGGTGTTCAGGAGGTCCATTGCTGCCTCATCCGGACGAGTGTTACCTTATAGTCCCTTATATCACTCTTAATAGATATTTTAAGTCACTCAAGGTCAAAGAGGAAGGTATGCGGCGATGCATCCCCGGGCTGTTCGGCGCGGCTCTCGTGACGCTCTTCCCGGCCGAAGCCGCGGGCCAGACGGCGGCGAGTCCCGCCGTCCGGATCAGCGGATACATCCAGGCGCGGGAAACCTACCGTGACGAAGTAGGCCTGACCGCCTCGATCAACCGCGCGCGGCTGACCGTCTCCGGCGGCGGGGCTAAGGATCTCACCTGGCGTATCCAGGGCGAGTTCCGAACCGGTTCAGTCGGCACCGGCCGCGCCAGCGTGTCGCTCCAGGACGCTTACATCCGCTACCGGCCGGGATCTTTCGGCATTCAGGCGGGGCAGTTCAAAACCCCGTTCACCCGCGAGTTCACCACCTCGCTCGCCGATCTCGAGACCGCGGACCGGAGCACGGTGGTGGACTCACTCGCGCCCAAGCGCGACATAGGCATCATGGCGGATTACGCCTTCGGGGCCGACGCGGCCGTCTTCGTCGGCGCCTTCAACGGGGAGGGGCAGAACCTGACCGCCAACGCCGACTCCAGCCTGCTGGTCGTCGCGCGGGTAACCGGTCGGCCCCTTTTTTCCTACCTCACCCTGGGTGCCAACGTGGCCGGTTACAGTGGAGATAGCACCCGCTACGGTGTCGATGCGTCGGTGGAGTACCTGGGGGCAGTCCTGCGGGGCGAATACATCGTGCAGGAGCGGGACATCGTTGCCATCGCCGACAAGGGTTGGTACGGTGTTGCCGGCTACCGCGTGCGTCCCTGGCTACAGGTCGTCCTCAAGCAGGAGGATTTCCGCCGATCGGGAATCAGCGCGGAGTCCCGCAATCGAGCCACCACCGGAGGAGTGAACGTCGACTTTCCCGGGGGCAAGGTCCGGCTCACGGCGAACTATATCTCGCGCCGCATCGGCGATGCTGGCGTTCGAAGGGGAACCGTGCTCGCCCAGGCGCAGGTCAAGTTCTAAGCGCGTGTGGGCGGCCTCTATGAAACCCGCTCCGCGCTCCATTCCTTGAACAGCCGCGCGCAGTAGGGGTTGCCGGAATTCTGGGTCTGGATCCTGCGCCCATCGGCCAGCACGGCAAAGGCGCAGAACTGCGCCACGGTGGGTTTGCCGTTCGGGCCGGTGCACTCGGCGACCGCCTTCTGATTGACCTCGATCCACACCGGCCGTCCGGGATTCTGCTTCTGCCAGGCCGCACAGCGGCCATCGATGTCGGGATCGACCTGGAGTCCGCTGGGCTGCACCACGATGCGGGAGACCTGGACGGGTGAGCCGGCGGTATCGCGCTGGCTCTGCCGACGCGGAGCCGGCGGCGCCGCGATCGAGTCGGCAGCCTGCTCGGCGGAAGGGAGGACGAACTGCCACGGCGTGCAGCTCTCCTTCATGAGCCGCCCGCGGTGGATGGCGGAAACGCAGGAGTAGCCGCTGGCTGTCCCGCCAGGGTCGGGCGTGGGAATGCGCAAGGTATCGGCCTGCCGGTCCGCGGGCTGGGTGGAGACGCTCGCCAGCTCCGAGTCGCTCAGTCCGATCTCGACCCGAATGGACTCGGGGACGCTCTGCGCCGAGGCGGTGGTGAGGTCCCACCCTACGGTGACCTCGAGGGAATCTCCTTCGCGGGTGACCTCGGAGCGCACGTCGGTCGCCTCGGCGACGACGTCGGGCTCGGTCGTTTGCCCGGTCGTGGTGATGAAGTACCAGATGGTCGCCCCGAGCGCCAGCAGGAGCAGCACCGGGATCGCCCGCTTCCAGAGGGGCGGCTTGACCAGCTCGACGTCCACCACACCGGAGTTCCGCCCCACGCTACTTCCCCAGTCCCAGGACGTCCACGCCCTGTTCGAAAATGATATCCACGGGGATTCCCCGGCTCCCGAGCCGGTCGAGATCGCGTTGCACCGCGGGGGAGACGACGGCGCGCTCGGCCAGAAAGCGGCTCGCGGCGGCGTAGTCGCCGTCGCCCTGGAGTCGCAGGATCTGCTCGGCCAGCGCGTCTACGGCGGCGCGCATCTTGGGGACGTCCACGCGATAGCGTCCGCCGGCCGAGTCGCGGGCGAAGGCGCCACGCTCCTCGAAAAAGGAGAACTGCGCGGCGTTGGCGCGGCCATGCGCGCTCGAAGCTCCGAAGCGGATCGAGCGAAAGATCCCGGCCAGGTAGGTGACGTAGTTGTCGTCGAGATCCGCGTCCGCGAGCTCACCCTGCTGCTGGAGCCGAGTCACCATGTAGAGTCCGAGCACGTCGGCCTTGCCTTCCTCCAGCGCCCCGGCCTGTTCCTTGAGCGCCTCCCGCACCGTGCCCCGGCGATTGATGGTGTTCTTGACCCCGAGACCGTGGGCGACCTCGTGGAACATCACGTTGGCGAAGAAGGCGTCGAAATCAATGTGGGACTGCTGGTCATCGGCGATCAGCTCCTCCGCGATCGGCACCAGGATCTTGTCGAACTTGGCGCGCATGGCGTTCTTGAGCTGGAGTCGCCGGGTGCCCTTCTTGAGCTGGACCTGCTCGTCGTTGGGAAGATTGATGGCGATGGTCTTGGAGCCGGCGTTGGATTGGCCGGTGTAGTACACCGCGTCGTAGGCGTTGAGGTCGGAGTCGGCGCCCGGCTTTTCCCGCTTGTACGCCTCGGGTACGGGAAGGCCGCGCTGCAGCGCGGGGAGCAGGGCCGCGTAGCGTGCCAGCCGGTCGCTCCACTCGCGGTCCTTTATCAGGACGTACGCCTCGTGCGCCGCCTTGTAGCCGAAGAGCTCGTCGTCGTAGGTCTCGATCGGTCCGATCACCACGTCGATCGGGTTCCGCTTCATGTCGAGCCAGGCCAGGTCGCTCGCCTGGTAGTCGTCGGTCTCCAGCGCCCTGGCGCGGAGCTCAAGGTAGCGTCGTAGGCCGGGATCCTCCGCCAGGGCGGCCGCTTCGCGCAGCTTGGCGGCGGCACGCCGGGAGGGTTCGGCGAAGGCTTCGTGATAGGGCACGGCGCGGAGGCCGCCGGCCGAGTCGCGGCGCACCAGGGTATACAGTCCGCGGAGCGCGTTCCCGGCCGCGGAGGATGCGCCGGCGGCCCGTTTGAACTCGTCCTTCGACATGTCGCGGGGATAGAACTCGGCGCCGGGAGGCCGGGCGCCGACGCCGGACACGAAGGCACGGTTGCCGTCGAGGCGGTCCCAGGGGCCGTAGTTGATGAGGACGTAGCGCCGCATCCCGGGGTCACCGATGGCACCGAGGAGCGAGTCGCGGGGGGAGTAGACCTGCCGCCAGAAGATCGTGTCCATCTCCTGAGCGGCCTGGATGAGGAGCGGAAGCATTCGGCGCTCCTTCTCGCTCAGCCCGCTCAGGTCCGCCGTGAGCCGGACCGGGGTGTACTGGCCGAGCTTCCGGGCCATCGGCGATGGCGTGCCGCTCTCGTCCGCCATCGGAGCTCCGCCGGCCGCTCCACCCTGGCACGCCATCAGGATCCCCATCCCGGCGATCGCCGCCCATCGGCACCAGCGCATACCACGCCCCCGATGCAGGTCAGATCTCTTCATGCCAGCTCGATCCGACCGTCCACCACAATCTCGGTCGGCAATCCTTCGATGCGCAGGGTGGCCCGGGCCGGCAACGACTCGCGGCCGGCAAGCGCCCCGGATTCCAGGCCGGTACGGACCGCCTTCTCGACCTCACGCTGGGCCGTGACCCCGAACTGCTTGAGCAGCTTGCGGAGGGAGATGTTGAATCGCTCCTCGTCCATGGCGACCTCGGTTGGGGGGACGCCAGTATCCTACACCCGAGGCCGCCCCGGCTAAACCCCGCTAGCGCCCTTCCAGGTCGCGCTCGCCGGGCACGTGGCGCTCGGCCCGGCCCTCTCCCGGATGGGTTTTGGCCTCCAGGAAGCGCTCGCCCTTGAGCCGGATGAAGGTGACGAACTGCTCATACTCCTGCTCGGACAGCGCGTCGGCAATCGCCGGGATGAGCCCCTTCACCAGGGTGATGCGCTCCCCCAGCGCCAGCGTGTTCGCCTGGTCCACCAGCGACCGGATGGCGGGGTGATTCATCCAGT
>JACCSE010000016.1 GCA_013813145.1 Gemmatimonadales bacterium | reverse complement strand
TACCAGCACCCCGAGCTGTACGACGCGGTGGTGTACGCGGCTCCGGCACACTGCGCCGACGAGATCGACGCCGTGTTCGAGGGGGCCGAGCGGCTCAAGACGCTGGCGAGCATCCCGCATCCGCCGGTCGCGGTGCTGGCGCTCGGCTTTCGCCGCGCGGACGTCACCCACCCGCTCGACGGTTTCGGCTTTCTGGTCCCCGAGGTGGAACGGAAGCACGTGCTCGGCACGATCTTCTCCTCCACCCTCTTCCCGCGGCGCGCGCCCGAGGGGCACGTGCTGCTGACGACGTTCGTGGGCGGCGTGCGGAATCCCGATCTGGCGAATGCCGACCTCAGCACCCTCACCGCACGAGTGCTCGACGATCTGCGCGCCCTGCTCGGCGTTCGCGGCGAGCCGACCTTTCGCGCCTTCCAGCTCTGGCCCAAGGCGATCCCGCAGTACACCCTGAGCCACGGCCGGTTCCGCGAGTTCATGGATGAGGTCGAGCGGCGGAACCCGGGCCTTGCGCTCACCGGATCGTTCCGCGACGGGGTCGCGCTGGGCGACGTGCTCACCGCCGCGGACGCGGCAGCGACCCGGGTCGCGGCGCAACTGGCCGGGCAACCGGCGAATGCCACGTGACCGGACCGCGGACGCTCCGGGTCGGCACCCGGGGCAGCGCGCTGGCGCTGTGGCAGACGGAGCGGGTTCGGGAGCTTCTGCGGTCGGCGGGGCACGTCACCGAGCGGGTGGAGATCCGGACGACCGGAGACCTGGTGCAGGACGTGCCGCTGGCGCGGATCGGGTCCCGGGCGCTGTTCACCCGCCAGATCGACGATGCCATGCTGGAGGGCCGGATCGACCTCGCGGTCCACTCGCTCAAGGATCTTCCCACCGAGCTTCCGGCCGGGATCGCGCTCGCGGCGGTCTCGGAGCGGGAGGATCCCCGGGACGCGCTGGTCGGCCGGGGACCCATGACCTGGGACGGCATCCCTAGAGGCGCCACGGTCGCGACCAGCAGCCTCCGGCGCCGGGCTCAGCTCCTGCACCTCCGGCCCGATCTCCAGGTGACCGACATCCGGGGCAACGTGGATACCCGGCTCGCCAAGCTCGACGCGCGCACCGAGTGGAAGGCAATCCTGCTCGCCACGGCCGGCCTGGTACGACTCGGTCTCGCCCACCGGATCGGTGAGCGGCTGGCGCCCGAGATAATGCTGCCGGCCCCGGGTCAGGGCGCGCTCGCCATCACCGCGCGGGAGGACGACGCGGCGGCGATCGCGCTGGCGCGCGATGCACTGCACCACCCGCCCTCCGCGCTCGCGGTCACCGCCGAACGCGGGTTCCTCCGGCGGTTGGAAGGCGGTTGTCAGGTTCCGGTGGCGGCGTTTGCCCGGGTTGACGCCGTCGGCTCCGGCGGGCATGTCCTGCTCCAGGGGCGGGTGGTCTCGCTCCAGGGCGACCAGATGGCGGAGGGGTTCGAGGACGCCCGAGCCGCCGACGAATCCGGGGCCGACGCGATCGGAGTCGCGCTCGCCGAACGACTGCTGGTTCGGGGAGCGGCTCAGATCCTGGCGTCCGTCCGGGCGACAGCCGAGACGGCGCCGGCGGTTTCCGAGCCCTGATGCCTGATGCGGTCGTGGTGACCGCGTCGGCCGGCAGCTTCCAGGGCCTGGTGGAGGCGCTCCGCGCACTGCCGGCGGTAGTGGAAGAGCGTCCCTTGATGACCTTCGCGCCGCCGCTCGACTGGGGACCGTTGGACCAGGCGCTCGGGAAACTCGCCCGCTTCGACGCATTGGCGGTTACCTCACCCCGGGCCGCGGCCGCCTTTAGCGCGCGGTTGACTGCCGGCGGGAGTAAGCGGCCGCCTGAGACACTGCCGCCGGCGTGGGCCGCGGGCGCGGGCACCGCCGCGGCACTCGACGGTATCGTGGAGCCGGTGCGGACGCCGCCGGAGCGCGCTGCCGGCGAGCTCGGCGCCGCCGCTGCCCTCGCCGGGGCCATGCTGGCGGCGGGTGTACGCGGGCCGGTGCTTTTTCCTTGCGGCGAGATTCGACGCGAGGAGCTGCCCGCCCGCCTTCGCGCCGGTGGAGTCGAGGTGGAGGAAGTGGTCTGCTACCGCTCCGTGCTCGCGGGCGAGGCGGCCGCCCGGAACGCGGCGGAACGTGCCCGGGTACTGGTGGTGGCGAGTCCCAGCGTCGCCGAGCTCCTGGCCCGGACCTGCCCGGCGGGACGGCGGCCACCTCTGCTCGCCGCCGGTCCGACGACAGCGGCCGCGGCGGAGGCCTCGGGGTGGCCGCCATCGGCCGTGGCGGCGAGACCCACAGTGGACGCGATCGTGGCCGGCGTCCGTACCCTGCTCGCCACCCCTGACGGCGGTCCAGCATGAACGATCTCTTCCTCCGTGCCTGCCGGCGAGAGCCGGTCGAGCGGCCACCGGTCTGGATGATGCGCCAGGCCGGCCGGTACCTCCCCCAGTATCGCGCCGTGCGCGAGCGAGCCGACTTCCTGACCATGGTCGGCACGCCCGAGCTCGCGGTCGAGGTCACGCTCCAGCCGGTGGACCTCATCGGGGTAGACGCGGCGATCATCTTCAGCGACATCCTGGTGATCCCCCAGGCGATGGGAATGTCGCTCAGCGTGGAGGAGGGCATCGGACCTCGCTTCCACCACCCGCTCCGCAGTCCGGCCGACCTGGAGCGGCTTCGCGACGTGGTACCGGAAGAAGGGCTGGGCTACGTGCTCGAGGCTCTGCGCCTCGCCCGGCGAGAGCTGGCGGGCCGGGTGCCGCTCATCGGGTTCGCCGGCGCGCCCTGGACCTTGATGAGCTACATGGTCGAAGGATCGGGATCCAAGTCGTTCGCGCGCGCCAAGCGGTTCCTGGTCGAGGAGCCGCGCCGGGCGCACGAGCTGCTGGGCCGGCTGGCCCGCGGGGTCGGAGAGTTCCTCGCCGCCCAGGTCGGCGCGGGGGCGCAGGCGGTGCAGCTCTTCGATTCCTGGGCCGGCGCGCTCGGCCCGCGCGACTTCCGCGAATTTGCGCTGCCCTATCTGGCGGAAGCAGCGCGCCTCGCTCGAGGCGCCGGAGCGCCGGTCATCGCCTTCGCGCCCGGCGCCGGCTGGGCGCTGGAGGAAATCGCCGACGCCACCGGGGCAGACGTGATCGGGGTGGATTGGCAAACCGATGCGGGTGTCGCCCGGCGCCGGCTGGCGGGCCGCGCCGTCGCGCTGCAAGGGAACCTCGATCCGTGCTGGCTCTACGCGCCGCCGGCCGCCATTCGGGAGCGCACTCGCGAGATGCTCGAAGCCTTCGGCGGCCGGGGTCACATCGCCAACCTGGGGCACGGGATTCTGCCGGACGTCCCGGTGGCCAACGCGCGCGCCTTCGTGGAGGCGGTCCGCGAGTGGCGCCCGGCGTGAGCGGGGCGGAGTTCCGGCAGCGGGTCAACCGAATGGTCGAGTCGCTGCACGACGAGACTACCCGATTCTTCACGGTGCTGGACGCCGGAGGAGAGTTCCGGGAAGACCGGTGGGACCGTGAGGGCGGGGGAGGGGGGTGTCGCGGGTGCTGGCGGAGGGCTCCTCGTTGGAGAAGGCGGGGGTGAACCGGTCCACCGTGGAGGGCGTGCTCCCCGCCGCTATGGCCCAGCGGCTGGGCGCGCGGATCGGGGGCGCAGCCGAAGCGCGGTTCTTCGTGGCGGGAATGAGCGTCGTCATTCACCCGCGCAGCCCGATGATCCCGACGGTGCATCTCAACGTGCGCTACTTCGAGATCACCGACGCGGCCGGCGAGCCGGTGGACGCCTGGTTCGGGGGCGGCACCGACCTTACCCCCACCTATCCCTATCCCGACGACGCACGGCACTTTCACCGCACGCTCCAGGCGATCTGTGCCCGGCATCATCCGACCTTCTACCCCCGCTTCAAGACCTGGTGCGATCACTACTTCGTGAACGCGCACCGGGGCGACGAGCGCCGCGGGGTCGGCGGCGTGTTCTTCGATCATCTACGGCCGGGAGAGGCCGGGCTGGACTTGGAGGCGTTGCTGACCTTCTGGCTCGACCTGGGCCGGTCGCTTCCCGCGACGTACGGCCCCATCCTCGACCGAAGGCGGGGCGAGCCCTGGGGTGACCGCGAGCGGCGTCTTCAACTCTTCCGGCGCGGACGCTACGTGGAGTTCAACCTGGTGCACGACCGGGGAACCTTGTTCGGCCTCCAGACCAACGCGCGGATCGAGAGCGTGCTGATGAGTCTCCCGCCGCTCGCGGCATGGGAGTATGCGCCGGAGTGGGGGCCGGGCACCATCGAGGCGCGGTTGATGGGGATGCTGGAGCCGCGGGATTGGGTGGCGGAGGTTCCGACGTCATCCTGACGCTGCCCAATCGGGGTGTGTCCGCCCTCCGGACCAGCACACAGTCCTCCGGTCAGACACACCCCGATTGCGCAGCGTCAGGATCCGGAGGCCGGACCGCAAGCAGGCCTTTAGCGCTCCTCTTCCCCTGCCTGCGCGAGGCCGATCAGCCGCGCCGATTCGACCAGACGGATGAACTCGGCGCGCTCACCGTCGGCATCCTCGCCCTCGGACCCACGCGCCAACGCGAGCACCTGTTCCAGTGTGGCGGTTCCCTCGGTGGCGAGCGCCGCGCTGGCGGGGTGACGCATATCGTCTGCTGGGGTCGGGGGCTCGGGCGCGACCGGCAGGCCGCGGTCACCGGAGATGCCGCAGCCGCGGCCTTCCGGCACTCCTGCGCGACCCACGCGTCGGAGAGCGACGACCTCGCTTCTCCCCCGAGGAGCAGCACCGTGCTGCTTCAGCTTGGGGCGACTCTATGCGCGGGATTGTTCGCCGGTGCGGCCGTCATGCAGGCATCGCTGGCGGCCGTTGGATTGCTCGCGCGAGGACATTAGATCCAGCGACTACCGCCGGGACTGGAGCAGCCGGGTGGCAACCACCCCAAGCCCGGCGACGGCGGCGGCGCGCAGGTAAGGGTTCGGAATGAGACGGCCGAGCGGGCCGGCGATGCGGCGGGTGAGCCAGCCGGCGGCGAGAAGGCGAAACATGGCAGGTCCTTGGTTGGGGTCGTCCCAGCGTTGGTGGACTTGCCAAGCTTACTCCTTCCTCTCCGGGTTGGCGATGACCTCCGTCACTGGGGCCTCAGGCGCTGGGCCGACCGGCTCGGCCGACGGGGAAGTGTTGGCATCGGTAGAGTTAGGCCGGTCGCCCGCGCTCGAAGAATCGGGCGGCTGGTCCGCTTCGTCGCGCTCGGAGTGGAGCAGAAGGGCGGAGTATGCCGCCGCGAAGAGGGCTCGGCGCTGTGGAGTCAGCATGACTTGCTCCTGAAAGAGGGTCCGGTCCTACCTGGCGCCCCCACCCTGCACTCCAGCCGTCAAGCGGTTTTCAAGCGCCTCGAAGGAATGTGACGGCGATCACGTCCCCGCTCGCCGCCCAGATTGCGCGCCGGTCCGCCGGCCTCCAATATTGGGCGGGTCAGGACCTCGACTTCTTCCGGCGGCGCAATGGCTGCGACTCTCACCTGTGCGCACTGTGGCGGCGGGCTCGGGCGCGGAGACCGCTTCTGTGCCCAGTGCGGTGCCGAGCTGCGGTCCTGCGACAGCTGCGGGGAATCGCTGCTACCCAGCGATCCGACCTGTCCCGAATGCGGCATGCCCGCGGAGCGCGGCGCGCTCGACGACGCTGCGGCGTTCCAGCCCGAGAATTGGGATTCGCCCTGGGATGACATGGTCGAGCGGCTCCGGCGCGCCACGCTGGGAGAGTTCGAGATCGGACGGGAGCTGGGGCGGGGAGGCATGGCGGCGGTCTTTCTGGCGCACGAGATCTCGCTCGACCGGAAAGTGGCGATCAAGGTCATGTCACCCGGCCTGCTCCTGGGCGAGGGGATGATCGACCGCTTCCGGCGGGAGGCGATCACCATCGCCCAACTGCACCACCCCAACATCGTCTCGGTCTACTCGGTGCGGCAGGCAGAAGGGCTGCACTTCTTCATCATGCGGTACGTCCAGGGGCGCTCGCTGGAGCAGGTGATCCAGCAGACCCGCAAGCTGCCGCTCCCCATGGTGCGCTCGATCGTGTACCAGGTCGGGTCGGCCCTCACCTACGCCCACCGATCGCGGGTGATCCATCGGGACATCAAGCCGGCCAACATCCTGATAGACGGAGACGGCAACGCCGTCGTCACCGACTTCGGCATCGCCAAAGCGGCCGAGTCGCCGACCCAGACCATCACCGGCGCCCTGGTCGGCACCCCCGCCTACATGAGCCCGGAGCAATGTGCCGGCGCCGAGGTCTCCGGGGCCTCGGACCAGTACGCGCTGGGCGCGGTGGCGTACGAGATGCTGGCCGGGGCCCCACCCTTCAGCGGATCCACCCTCACCGTCATGCAGGCGCATGTCGAGCGGCCGCCGCTCCCGCTCCGGGAGCAGCGCCCCGATTGCCCGCCCG
>JACCSE010000575.1 GCA_013813145.1 Gemmatimonadales bacterium | reverse complement strand
CCCTCGCGGTGGGCATCGCTCCGCTGGCGGCGCCCGATGTCTCCCCCGACGCCGGGCGGATCGAGCAGGTGATGGCCCACTCCCGCGCCCTCGAGACCGCCCTGGACAGCTACGACCCGGAGAGCCGGGTGCTCGACGGCCGCACCGCGGGAATCGCGCAGGAGCTGGAAGACCGGATCGCCCGGCTGGACCGCGAGCTGGAGGTGACCGAGCTCCGGGAACAGGAGTCCCTCGAGGCCGATCTGCTGCGGCTCTGGCGGGAGCGGGTGGGCTTGCTCGACGCTCTGGTGGATGTCCATGTCACCCGTGCCAGCAACGTGGGGCTCTGAGCCCCGGGGGAGTTCGTATGCGATACGCCTTCGTCGGATTTTTCATCGCGGGAACCCTGGTGCCGACCGCCGGGCTCGGCGCCCAGGAGCCGCCCCCGCCGCCGGCCGAGCCGGAGGTGCTCCGGCTCGAGCATAACCACGACCGTCTGATGCGGATCGTCCTCAACCGCCGTGCCCGGCTCGGCATCAAGGTCAACATGCAGGCGCGGGAGACCGACTCGGTCGGCGCCTACGTGGATGCCGTGACGCCCGGCGGGCCCGCCGCGGACGCGGGGCTCAGGTCGGGAGACGTCATCACCAGGCTCGCCGGCAAGTCGGTGCTCGCCGGCGGCTCGGCGGAGGACACGGACCGCCGCCAGTCGCTCCCGGGGCTCCGGTTGATCGAACTGGCCGCCCGGGTGGAGCCGAACGACACGGTGGCGGTGGAGTTCCGGCGCGGCAAGGAGCGGCGAACTGTCTCGATCGTTACCGAGGATGATCCCGACGTCCTGGTCGAGGGGCCCGGCGCCCGCCCCTTCGCCATGCGGTTCTGGCGGTCCGGCGACCCGATGGTGGACCGGGCTCCCCTCCCGGCCGGCGACTTCGTCGAGCGGCTCGACCTGCCCCCGTCGCACCGAGAATTCTTTTCCGGCTCGCCGCTGGGCCGGCTCGAGCTGGCACCCATCAACCCGGAACTGGGCCGGTACTTCGGCGCTGAGGAAGGGGTGCTGGTGATCAGCGCGGCCAAGGACTCGGCGCTGGGCCTGAGGGGTGGCGACGTGGTGCTTTCGGTGGATGGCCGGAAGCCGGCGGGCCCGGCGCACCTGCTCCGGATCTTGCGCAGCTACGAGCGAGGCGAAACCTTCAAGCTGGACATCCTGCGGAATCGTAAGCGGGAGACGGTGAGCGCCCGTCTCGGCGAGCGGGGCAGCTAAGGCGAGGTCCTGTGCGCCCGCTCACAGATGTCCCCGTGGCTCTAGGTTATGTATTGGGCCCACCTTGGAGGGGACTATGGGAATTCTGTGGACCTTGATCATCGGGTTGGTCGTAGGGGCGATTGCCAAGCTGCTGATGCCCGGCAAGGATCCGGGTGGGTTCATCATCACGATGCTGCTGGGCGTGGCCGGTGCTCTGCTGGCGGGCTTCCTTGGCCGAGCTCTCGGCTGGTATTCCGACCCTGCTTCAGGGCCCGGGATCATCGCTTCGATCATCGGCGCGATGCTTCTGCTGCTTCTCTACCGACTGTTCGTGGGCAGGAGAGGGACGGCGGTGCCATAAGCGGGGCAGAGGGACAGCGGGCAGCGGGGTAGTAGCTGAGAGGCGGCTGGTGCAATGCACCGGCCGCCTTTTTTTCTGCCCCCGCGGCCCCCACCAGCGCTACGCCATCACCACCCCGGTCGGCAACTCCCGGCCGGGCTTTACCCGGCTCGCCAGTTCGGCGAACATCTCCAGATCCAGGCTCTGGGCTCCATCACTCATGGCCCGGCTCGGGTCGGGGTGCACCTCGACGATGAGGCCGCAGGCGCCGGCCGCGAGGGATCCGAGGCTGAGTGGGGTCACCAGCGAGCGCACTCCCGCCGCATGACTCGGATCTACGATGACGGGCAGGTGGGTACGCTGGCGCACCATCACTACGGCGTTGAGGTCGAGGGTATGCCGGGTGGCGCGCTCGAAGGTCCGGATTCCTCGTTCGCAGAGGACTACATTCGGGTTTCCTTCGGCCAGGATGTACTCGGCCGCCATCAGCCACTCGTCGATCAGCGCGCCCGCGCCCCGTTTGAGCAGAATGGGCTTGCCGCTCCGCGCCGCGGCTCGGAGCAGAGTAAAGTTCTGCATGTTCCTGGCGCCGATCTGAAGCATGTCGGCGAAGTGGGCGACCACCGCCACCTCCTCCCAGCTCAGCACCTCGGTCACCACCGGCAGCCCGGTCCGCTCCCGGGCGTCGGCCATGTACCGCAGACCCTTCACGCCGAGTCCCTGAAAGTCGTAGGGCGAGGTGCGGGGCTTGTAGGCGCCGCCGCGCAGCATGTCCGCTCCTGCCCCGGCCACCGCCTCGGCGGTCTCCAACAGCATCTTCTCGTTCTCGACCGAACAGGGGCCGGCGATGAGCACCGGCTGGTCGGCACCGAAGACGACGTCCCCCACCGTCACGCGGGAGCCGTCGGGCTGCCGCCGCCGGTCCACCAGCGGCACATCGGGCTTGCTCGTGTGGTGCGCCGGGGTCGGGGGCGGGGCGGAGAGCCTTGAGCCCTCCACCCACGCCTCGTAGCTCCCCAGCACCACGACGCGCGCTGCAAGCGCTCCCACCTCCTCCAGCGCCTCGGCCACCCGAGGGTCGCCGGCCGCGCCGTCCACGTCCACGTAGAACCGATAGGTCCACGGTGCCGAGCGCTCGGGGCGGGATTGCAGCGCCATGAGGTTCACTCCGCGCACCCCGAACGCCTGGAGCGTCAGCGCCAGCATTCCGGGCTTGTGGTCGATCAGTACGATGACCGACGTCTTGTACCGGACCGCGCCCGCGGTGCCGGCGGGCAGCTCGGCCGCGTCCGCGCGGGTGAAGGTGAGGAAGCGGGTCTGGTTGGTGGGATCGTCCTCGATCAAGTCCGCGAGCACCGCGAGGCCGTGGGAATCGGCGGCGTGGCGGGCCGCAATTGCGGCAAGCGACGGATTGCCCTCCTTGGCTATGATCTCGGCGCTGCCCGCGGTGTCCCACGCGCTCACCAGCTCCACGTCCGGGAGATTCCGCTCGAGCCAGATACGGCACTGGCCCAGCGCGACCGGATGGGAGAGCACTCGCTTGATCCCTTCGAGCGCGGCGCCGGGCGAGGCCATCAGGGTGTGATGCACCGGGTACAGGATCTCATGGGTGAGGCGCAGCGTACCGTCGCCGAAGGCCTCCTCCAGAAGATCGTAGGTCGTGGTGACCGAGCCGATGAGCGAGTTCTCGATCGGCAGGCACCCCGCTTCGGCACCGCCTTCGCGGACCGCGGCGACTACGTCCCGGGCCTCGCGGCAGGGAAGGGTGACGAGCCCGGGCCAGCGCCGCCGCGCCGCGGCTTCGCTGAACGAGCCATAGGTGCCTTGAATCGCTACTCGCATTCGTGTGCTCCCAGTGCGCCATCTGCGGTGTGAAAACGAAAAAGCCCCGCCGGCAGAATCCGGCGGGGCAGCGAGCGGGTCCGGTCGGGGCGCTACAGCACGCTACCGACACCGGACGGGCTCAACGCCGCGCCGGCACGGGTAAAGTAGAAGAACCACGAGCTGTGCATGGGGACCATGAAGCCAACGTACCCGGCGGAACGGACACTTGTCAAGCCGAGTTATCTTCAACCGGTGTCGCTCGCTGTCGTCCTGCTCCTCGCATTGGTCGCGCCGCTTCGGGCCTTCCCGCAGGGCCTGCCCGCGCTGTCGCCGGTCAACCCGGTCGCCGCCTCCCGGAGCGGGCTCTCTTTCGAGCCGTATCGCGATCCCCACCCGGGCGGCTGGACCGTCGCCGTCGCGCTGGACTACGCCAGCACCATCGAGGACAACGCGCCTTCGGGGGCGACCTATCTTCTGGACACCGAGCTGCTCCGGCTCCGGGTCGGTGCCGCTCGCGACATCGGCCGCAACACGTTTGTCCTTCTCGACGGAGACATCAGAGGCGCCTACGGGGGCTTCCTCGACGGGTTCCTGAACTGGTACCACGGGGTGCTGGGGATCGAGGTCCCGGAGCGGGAGCGGCGCCCGGAGAACGATTTTCTCTACAGCGTCGAACTGCGCGGCGGCAGCATCGCGGCCCGCCGGCCGAGCGACCTATTCCTGGGCGATCTGCGAGTGGGACTGGGCCTGCGCGCGTCCCGGGCGCTCCAGAGCGTCCTGGCGCTCACGCTGCCGACCGCGACCGGCCCCGCCGGGTACGGCCGCGGCGTGGTCTCCGTGAGCCTGCTCAACACCGTTCGCGCGCCGATCAATCCGCGGCTGCTCTACGAGGGAAGTCTGTCGGCCGGCTACACTCCGGCCCACGGTCCGCTTTTCACTTCGCAAGAGGAGCTGCTCGTCGCGGCCAGCTCGGGGCTCAGGTTCCGCCTCTGGGGACGGCAGGCGCTCTACGGCAATCTGTTCTATCATTCGCCTTACTACGACCGCACCTCGCTACCGTCGCTCGACCGCCGCGAGCTGTCCGTCGATTTCGGCTGGCTGCTGGCGACGCGGGGCGGGACGGAGTGGCGGGTCGGGATGACGGAGGATCTGGAGCCGAGCGGCCCGGCGATCGATCTGGTCTTTCGGCTGGGAGCGGCCTTCTGACAATCGGACCACGGAAAAGGGTCCGCGTCCTCCGTGGTCACGCTTCGAACCCCCCGGCACTCCCCGCTACGCCGCCCCCTCCCCGCTGCCCCCCTGTCCCGCTCCCCCGCCGAACAAAAACTCCTCCATGTGCCGGTAGAGGAAGTCTTTCGCCTGCTGCTCCCGCAGATTGAGGCCGTAATGGTTGATGAGCTGCTGTTGGAACTTGAGCCATTCGCCCCAACAGACGCCGCAGATCTGCTCGTAGGCGCGGCGCCCTATGTCGTTCTGGAACGGCTGAAATGCCATTCCTTCCCGGTTCTCCCCGCACCTGATGCATTGGACCATTGTCATGGCGGCAAGATAGTTGCCGGAATGTGATCCAGTCTACTGGCCGCGGACCGACGGTTTGCTAGTATAGCTAGGGGGCAAGCCGACGGAGCTTTCCGTCAGCGCGCCGGATGGTTCGAACGGCGCTGGCGGTGCCGAGCGCCGCCCCCACACCGAAGACGACGGCTGTGACGCCCGACACGAGTGGCAGGAGCGCCAGTGGCAGAAGGGCCAGCGCAGCCGCGATTCCCGCGACATATGGGGCGTAGGGTGACTGGGCGGCATCGACGAAACGCAGTCGGTGGCGAACGAAGCCGCGGGCCAGCAGGTACCCGCCGAGACCGGCAGTAACGGTGAGCACTACCTCGATCATGGCACACCTCAGGTGAATGGTTGGTACGCGTTCCAGTACGGAACGCGGCGGAGAAAAGATTCGGGCGATGGTGCCCGGGAGGCAGGAGGAGCGTCCTTACCCACCAACCTGGAAGGGGGGGAGGCTATGATGAAGCGACATCCGACGGTGCAGGTACCGAATATTGGTGCCATGGATCACGCGTGGGATTTATTGGGTGAATGGCAGGCTGAGTTCGAGTTGCCGGAAACGGAAGACCCAGTTCACGGGAAGGTGATGTTCCGATCCTGGACCGACGCCGAGCTGCAGCTCGATCCGGTCGAGGCCGCGATAGCCGGGATTCCCTCGAGCGTCCCGCTGGAGCGGGCGAGCGAGGTTCATCTGACCGACGCCGGTGGCGGCGCCCTCCAATGGGTGCTCCACGCTCCGTCCACCAACTGGTCGCTCCAGGCCACGATGTGGCCCGGTTCGCTGCATCTCTTCGTGCACGACGCGGATGACGAGGAGGAGCAGATTTACCGCGCGCGGGCGACGCGGAACCAGGAGTACTATTTGAGAAAGTATCCGTTGGAGAAGTGAAACGGCGGAAGCGGCGGGGGAGCAAGGGGATCTGGCCAGTTA
>JACCSE010000551.1 GCA_013813145.1 Gemmatimonadales bacterium | reverse complement strand
GTTCTCGCCCTCCATCGAAATCAGGGCGACGCTGCAGTGCGTGTCATTTGCCAGGTCCCAGTCGCGTTGAGCTGGCCGAAGAGGTCGATGAGACCGGTACACGAGACTGTGCCTGACGCACAAGCGTCGCGATCATCGCCTGACAGATCCGCCGTGGGCGAGTCCTTCGTGGCGTCATGGGTCCGGCGCGGCGTAGGAGGCGAGGACAGTGGCGTTGCGACCCCGTCTTCGCCCGTTGCGCCTCTTCGTGGGATGGTAGGAGTGATTTACGAAGCGGTACCATAGCTGTCAAGCAAGAATCGCTTCCGAACAGATACCCTGTAACCACCCACTAACATGGACAGATTGCGGCCAGAGTTCACCTTCGATTCAGGGGAAAGAATGGTGATCCTTGCCTGGCAATCCTCGGCCGTCTGCAGCACATTCCAGTCGTCTCCACCCGGCATTTTCTCGTGACCGCAGCCGAATCCTCCCTGACCGATGCTCTTCGCGATCGCTACGTCATCCAGCGCGAGCTCGGACGCGGCGGCATGGCCACAGTCTACCTTGCGCAGGACCTCCGCCACGACCGGCACGTCGCCCTCAAGGTCCTCCTCCCCGAGCTGAGTGCGGTACTCGGCCCCCAGCGCTTTCTTCGCGAGATTCACACGACTGCCCGCCTCGACCACCCGCACATCGTTGCCGTGCTTGACTCGGGCGATGCGGCCGGCCTCCTGTGGTACACGATGCCCTACGTGGAAGGGGAGAGTCTGAGGGACCGACTCCGAAGAGAGACGCAGCTCTCAGTGGATGAGGCTCTCAGGATCGCGCGCGAGGTCGCTGATGCTCTCGGCTATGCCCACGGCCAGGGCGTCGTCCACCGCGACGTAAAGCCCGAGAACATCCTCCTCGCTCATGGGCACGCGCGGGTAGCCGATTTTGGTGTCGCGCAAGCGCTTGAGACCGCGGGAGGAGAGAAGCTTACGGGGACCGGTCTGGCGATCGGCACGCCCGCCTACATGAGCCCTGAGCAGGGGAGCGGTGGCCAAGTCGAGGGGCGAAGCGACCTCTATAGTCTTGGGTGTGTGCTTTACGAGATGCTGGCCGGGGAGCCGCCATTCACCGGGCCCACGCCGCAGGCCGTGATCGCTCGGCGCTTTACTGAGACACCCCGGCCCCTGGCTGCCACGCGTGACCGGTTGCCCGCAGGGCTGGAACAGGCCGTAGGGAAAGCCCTCGCGCGCGCGCCCGCCGACCGATTCCAGACGGCCGCCGAGTTCGCACAGGCACTTGCGCAAGCAAGCTCGGCCCCCGCTTCCGAGGCAGGGCGAGTGATCCGGCCTCGGGCCTCTGTCCAACAGCGATTCCTACTCGTTGCGGCGCTGCTGCTCCTGGCAGCGGTGACGTATGCCGTCGCCCGGCATCCGGCCGGCAGCGCCGCCATTGCGCCGACACCGCACGAGAGGCAGGCCTCCGTTGCCGTCCTTCCTTTCCGGAACCTTAGCCCAGACGCCCGGGAGGAGTACCTGAGTGACGGAATCACCGAGGACCTGATCAACGCCTTGGGGCGGGTGCCGGAACTTCGGGTCGCAGCACGGACATCCACTTTCACGTTCAAGGGGAAGGCCGAAGACGTTCGCAGGGTCGGTGCTCGGCTCAATGTCGGCGCCGTGGTGGAGGGAAGCTTCCGGAAGTTGGGCGACACGCTCCGGGTCACCGCCCAGCTGGTCAGCGTCGCCGACGGATACCAGCTATGGTCGGGACGCTACGAGCAGCCTTCGGCGGGCCTCCTGGCCATTGAGGATGAGCTCAGCCGCGCCATTGTCCGCGCGCTGAGTCCGCGGGCGGCGCGCGGGCTTGGCCCCTCCCGGGCCTCCAGCCTCACCGACAACCCCGAGGCCCACAAACTGTACCTCAAGGGCCGGCATCACGTGGGGAAGCTTACCGAGGAGGATGAGCGCACGGCCATAAGGTTCTTCGACCAGGCCATCGGACTCGACCCCACGTTCGCCTTAGCCTACAGCGGCCTGGCAGACGCGTACGGCTTCCTCTACTCCGCCTTCCTGCCCCCCGCCGAGGGGATGCCGAAGGCCAAAGCGGCGGCGCGGCGGGCGCTCGAGCTCGATCCCTCCTTAGCGGAGGCCCACGCCTCGCTCGGCAACATCCTGATGTGGTACGACTGGGACTGGCCGGGTGCCGAGCAGTCATTCCGGCGCGCGGTCGAGCTCAACCCGAGTTACGCCACAGCGCGCCACTACTACGGCCAGCTCCTGGTGTTCCTCGGCCGGTTCAACGAGGCCGCGGCCCAACTCAACCAGGCCCGGCAACTCGACCCCTTGTCCATGAACATTGAGGTCACGGCCGCTTGGCCCTTGTTATACGGGCTACGATACGATGAGGCCATCGACGCGGTGCGGAAAACGGTCGCGGCCGACTCCAGCTTCCTCGGCGGGCAGTTCGTGCTCGCGCAGGCGTACATGGCGAAGGGGGAGTTCGGGCTGGCGGAGGCGCGATTGCAGGTCATGCGGTCGCTCACGGACGACCACCCCGACGTGATGGGCCGACTGGCGTACGTCTACGCTATGTCCGGACAGCGACAGCAGGCGTATTCGATGGCGGACAGCATGCAGGCGCGGTACCGCAAGGGAGGCGCCGACGAGGCCTATGCGCTGGGGGTGGCCTACACCGGGCTGGGGGAGAAGGAGCGGGCGCTCAACTGGCTGGAGACGGCTTACGCGGAGCGCTCCACTTGGATGAACCTCGCCAAGGTTCATCCCGAGCTCAATCCGCTGCGCGGTGAGGCCAGATTCCAAACGCTCCTGGAGAAGCTAAGGCTCGACTGATGCACTTCATGCGGTTCCCCAACCGCGCCGCGGCGGGCCGCCGTCTGGCCGAGCTGCTGGCCGGGCGAGCTGAGCTCGACCAGGTAGCTCGCCCGCTCGTGCTCGGCCTTCCTCGCGGCGGCATCTCGGTCGGCTACGAGCTCGCCCGGGCGCTCGGTGTGCCCCTTGACGTACTGGTGGCCCGACGGCTATGGGCGCCCGGCCAGCCTGAGCTCGCCATCGGGGCGGTTGCCCCCGGGGTGCGAGTACTGCACGAGGTGCTCATCGCCGAAATGGGGATCTCGGTCCGCTACGTCGACTGTGCTGTGGCCGAGCAGATTCTGGAGGTAGAGCGCGCGACCTTGCGTTACCGCGCAGAGCGGCCACCGCTTGAGCTCGCTGACCGAGCAGTGCTCCTGGTTGATGATGGGCTCGCCTCGGGCGCGACGGCGGCGGCGGCCCTACAGGCGGCCCGTCGACAGGGCCCTCGGCACCTCGTCTTCGCTACCCCGGTAGCCTCCACTGCTGGACTCAGGGTAGTGAAACGGCGGGGGGATGCAGATGAGGTCTGGTGCCTTTGCGAGGTCTCCAATCTCGGGATGGTGTCGGAGTGGTACGAGGACTTCTCGCC
>JACCSE010000547.1 GCA_013813145.1 Gemmatimonadales bacterium | reverse complement strand
CCGGATCCCCACCTCGGTGGAGGGCTCGAAGGTGGGCCGCTTGAAGCTGTCCACGTGCTGCCGCTTCTCGGAGCTGAGCAGACCGACCGACTCGCCGTCCTTCTCCACCGAGAGGGTGGCGGCGGAGACGATGCGATTGAGCGCCTCGAACTGGGAGATGCCGACGTGGGTGAGCCGGTAGGTGTGCCCGAACGGGCTCGCCAGCTCCACCGCCTCCCCCGGCTTCAGCGTCGCCTCCATCTCCCGCTTGAACGCCATCCCCGAGAACGCGACGAAGTAGATGAGCACGCCCACGTGCACCAGGTATCCCCCATAGCGGCGGCGGTTCCGTCCCACCAGTCGCCCGAACGCCAGCGGCACCGACTCGCCATGCATCCGCACCCGCGCCCGCACCCCCCGGTAGAACTCCTGTGCCACCGTCCCCGCCACGAAACCGGCCAGGGCCAGTGCCACCAGCGCATGGAACTCCCGCACACCGGCCGCCAGCAGGACCGCGAGCGTCACCAGCCCCGTCGTCACCGGCGCAATGAACTGCCGCTTCAGATTCGCGGCCGAGGCCTTCCGCCAGGCGATGAGCGGCCCGATGCCGGTGAGCCCGAGCAGGAGCAGGCCGAGCGGCACGTTCACCCGGTTGAAGAACGGCGGCCCGACCGTGATCTTGCTCCCCCGCACCAGCTCGGAGAGAATCGGGAAGAGCGTTCCCCAGAGCACCGAGAACGCGATGCCCACGAGCAGGAGATTGTTGAACAGGAACGCCGCCTCCCGGCTCAGCACCGACTCGAGCTGCACGTCCGCCTTGAGCAGCGGCCACCGGGTGTAGAGCAGCGTGAACGACAGGATCCCCGCCACCACCAGGAAGCCGAGGAAGAAGTACCCGACGTTGCTCTGGGTGAAGCTATGAACGCTGGCGATGACGCCGGAGCGGGTAATGAACGTCCCGAAGATGCTGAGCAGGAACGTCCCGATGATGAGCCCGAGGTTCCACCGCTTCAGCATCCCCCGCTTTTCCTGGATCATGACGGAATGAAGGAAGGCCGTCATGGTGAGCCAGGGGAGGAGGCTCGCGTTCTCGACCGGGTCCCAGGCCCAGTACCCGCCCCAGCCCAGCTCGACGTAGGCCCACCACATGCCGAGCGTGATCCCTATCGAAAGGAACAGCCAGCTCACCAGCGTCCACTTACGGATCGCGTGAATCCAGCCGGTATCCAGCCCCCGCGTGAGCAGGGCGGCCACGGCGAAGGCAAACGGAATGGTGATGCTGATGTACCCCAGGTAGAGCATCGGCGGGTGGATCATCATCCCCGGATTCTGGAGCTGGGGATTGAGGCCCCGGCCGTCGGCCGGGGTGAACGGCAGCCGCTCGAACGGATTGGCGGCGAACAGCATGGTGCAGACGAAGAAGGCCGCCACCGCGGAAGTGACGCCGGCCACGTAGGGCATCAGCGGAGCGTACCGCCTCGGCGTAATGAGCTGCGCCACTGCGGCGAAGAGCGAGAGCACCACGGCCCAGAAGAGCAGCGATCCCTTCTGCCCCGCCCAGAACGCCGAGAAGATGTAGCCGTCGGGCAGGTTCCTCGAAGTGTACGCGGCCACGTACTCGATGTTGAAGTCGTGGCTGGCTAGGCCCTTCCACAGGGAAATCGAGGCGACCACCAGCGCCCCGAAGATCCCGTAGCTGGCGTTGGTGACGCTGGCCGCCAGGTCAGGGCGGTCCTGCCATCGTCCGGAAAAGGCGATTATGGTGGCCCAGACCCCCAGCAGGAGGGCCATCCATAGCGAGAACGTGCCCAGCAGCGTCATCGGCTATGCCTTGGCCTCATCGTACGCGGCCTCGTACCGCGAGCCGCATTTGGCGAGCACCTCGGTGGCGTGGAAGACGCCGTCGCGGCCCAGCCGTCCCTCCACAATCACCTCGATGTCGTTCGCGTCGGTGAAGGTATCGGGCACCAGGCCGCGGTAAGTCACCGGATAGCTCTGCACCCCGTCGCTCACCTGGAAGTCCACCTGCCGGTTTCCCGGGTCCCGCCGAATGGAGCCGGGGACGACCTTGGCGCCCATCTTGAGACCCACGTCGTAGAAGGTCGGATCTTCGGTCGTCTTCTCCGCCAGCTCGGCCGGCGTGAGAAAGTAGACCCCGGTCTCCTTCACTCCCTCGGCGATGAGGAACCCCACGCTTCCGACGATGAGCGCGGCGCCGAGGAGAAACTTGTGGCCAGCCTTCATGGTGTACTCCCGATCGGGATATCAAATCCGTGACGCTGAATGTTCCACCTTCGGCCGGCCGGATTCAAGGTCCGGCCGAGCCCAGGCGAGCGCCGCGGCCACCGCGCGCCGCCACCCGTCCAGCCGCTCCCGCCGCTCCCCGGCGCCCATCGCCGGCTCGAAGCGGGTAAACCGGCGTCCCGCCAGGAAGTCGGCCGAGGTCCGCCAAACCCCGAGCGCGATTCCCGCGAGCCCGGCCGCGCCGAGCGCCGTCGTCTCGACCATGTCGGGCCGCTCCACCGGCACGTCGAGGATGTCGGCCTGAAACTGCAGCATCCAGTCGTTGGCCGCGGCGCCCCCGTCCACCCGCAGCGCCGGAACGCTCAGTCCGCCGGTTCCGGCCATCGCCTCGAGCAGCTCCGCGCTGCTGAACGCAATCGCCTCCAGCGCCGCTCGCACCAGGTGAGCGCGGGACGTCCCCCGAGTGAGGCCGGTAATGGTGCCCCGCGCCTCCGGCTCCCAGTGAGGCGTGCCCAGCCCGACGAACGCCGGCACGAAGTGCACGCCACCGGTGTCCGGCACGCTCCGGGCCAGCGCGTCGGTCTCGTCGGCGCGTCCGATCAATCCGAGGCCGTCGCGGAGCCACTGCACCGCCGCGCCCGCCACGAAGACGCTCCCTTCCAGCGCGTACGCCGGCTCTCCGCGCGGCCCGCATGCCGCCGTGGCGAGGACCCCGCCGCTGGGTCGGGGCAGTCGGTCACCCTGATGCACCAGAAGAAAGGCGCCGGTACCGTAGGTGTTCTTGGCGAAACCGGGCTCGCAGCAGCCCTGGCCGAACAGCGCCGACTGCTGATCGCCGGCGAGGCCGGCGATCGGCAGAGGATAGCCGAGGTGAGTGGCATCCACGTCGCCGATCACTCCGGCAGAAGGCACGATCGAGGGCAGCAGGTCGCGCGGGATCCCGAAGGTCGCGAGGAGCTCCGGGGCCCAGTCCCGGCTCCGCAGGTCGTACAGCAGCGTGCGGGAGGCGTTGGTGTGATCGCTCGCGTGGACCCGCCCGCCGGTCAACCGGGCGACCAGCCAGCTTTCCACTGTCCCCGCGGCCAGCTCACCGCGCTCGGCGCGGCGGCGCAGAACCGGATCGCGCAGCAGCCACTCCAGCTTGGTGGCGGAGAAGTAGGGATCGGCGACGAGACCGGTACGCTCCCTGAGGAACGGCTCGAGACCGGCCTCGCGCAGCTCCCGGCAGCGCGCGCTGGTCCGACGGTCCTGCCATACGATCGCGGGTGCCGCGGGAGCGAGGGTGCGGCGATCCCACAGCACCACCGTCTCGCGCTGGTTGGTGATCCCGAGCCCCACGGGCCGCTCGCCCGCCCCCTTCACCGCCTCCCGCATCGCCTCGACCGACCCCTGCAGGATTTCCTCCGGATCGTGCTCGACCCATCCGGGGCGCGGGAAGTGCTGGGTCA
>JACCSE010000541.1 GCA_013813145.1 Gemmatimonadales bacterium | reverse complement strand
CAGCTCACGGTGCGCGGCAGCGTCGAGCCGAGGAACCCGCCGCGCAGGGTGGTGTTCGACCCGGCGGCGGATCTCGATCCCGACCTGACCCTGGTGCGCACCGCCCGGCGCACGCCCACGCTGCTGGTGACTTCGCCGGCGGCTCCCGAAGAGCGGGTGGAACAACTGGCGGCGTGCGGCGTGACCATTCTGTCGGCCGAGACCCTGACGGAAGGGCTTCGGAGCCTTCGCCGCGCGGGAGTGGGTTCGCTTCTGGTCGAGGGTGGCGGGCGCCTGGCCGGCGCGCTGCTGGTCCAGGAGCTCGCCGACCGCTACTACTGGCTTCAGAGTCCGCTCTGGCTGGGCGAGCGCGGCGTACCGGCAATCGCCGGCCTTCCCAGCCAGCCCCTCGACCGAGCGGTGCGCTGGCGACCGGTGGAACGCCGGGCACTGGGAGAGGATACCCTGCTCGTGGTGGACCGCGACTGATGTTCACCGGTATCGTCACCGCGGTGGGCCGGGTGCGCGAGGTCGCGCCCGCGGACGGGGGACTCGAAATGGCCATCGGCTGCCCCTTCGACGACCTCACGCCGGGCGAAAGCATCGCGGTGGACGGTGCCTGCCTCACGGTACAGCGGGTGGTCGCCGGCGGTTTCGTCGCCCACATCATCCGTACCACGCTCGACCGCACCCGGTTCGGCGACTACCGGCCGGACCACGCGGTCAACCTCGAGCGAGCGCTTCGAGCCGGCGACCGCCTGGGCGGGCATCTGGTGCAGGGCCACGTGGACGGAGTGGGACAGATCCGCCGCGTCGCCCAGCGGGAGGATGCCCGCTTGGTCGACATCGAGGCCCCCGAAGCCGTGGCCCGGGTCTCGGTGCCGCTGGGCTCCATCACCGTGGACGGGGTGAGCCTCACGGTCAACGCCATGCCCGACCGCACGACAATCCAGATCGCACTGATCCCGTTTACTTTACAGCACACCACCTTGGACGACCGCCGCCCGGGCGACAGGGTGCATCTCGAGGCGGATGCGATGGGGAAGTATGTGAGGGCGATGATGGACGAAAGAGCTGAACGGTAAGCGGCAGTGGACTGTCACCCTGAGCGCAGCGAAGGGGGCATGCCCCAACGCATGACCCCTTCACTCCGTTCAGGGTGACAACATCGGACCTTATGACCACCTTCGGCACCATCGACCAGGCCGTCGACGATCTGCGCAACGGCAAGATCATCATCGTCGCCGACGACGAGGACCGTGAGAACGAGGGGGACCTCGTCTGCGCGGCGGAGCTGGCCACGCCCGAGATGGTCAACTTCATGACGTTGCACGGCCGCGGGCTGATCTGTCTGGCGCTGACCGGCGAGCGCTGCGACCAGCTCGGCCTGCCGCAGATGACCGAGCGCAATACCGAGGAGCTGTCCACCGCGTTCACCGTCAGCGTGGATGCGGAGCGCCGGTTCGGGGTGACGACCGGAATCTCGGCCGGGGACCGCGCCACGACTATTCACGTCGCCATCAACCCGGCGACGGTACCATCGGACCTCCGTCGTCCCGGCCACATCTTCCCGCTTCGTGCCCGCCCCGGCGGCGTGCTCCAGCGGGTGGGCCAGACCGAGGCGAGCGTGGACCTGGCGCGGCTCGCCGGACTGGTGCCGGCGGGGGTGATCTGCGAGATCCTCAACCCCGACGGCAGCATGGCCCGGCGGGCCCAGCTTCAGGAGATCTCCGAGCAGCACAACCTGACGTTTGTCACCGTGGCCCAGCTCGTGGCCTACCGGCTGCAGACCGAGCAACTGGTCCACCGGGTGGCCGAGGCGCGGATACCCACCGACTTCGGCGAGTTCCGCATCATCGGCTACCAGAACGACGTGGACCGCGCGGAGCACGTGGCGCTGGTCTTCGGCGAGGTGGCCAGTCAGCCCAACGTGCTGGTCCGGATGCACTCCAAGTGCCTCACCGGCGACGTCTTCGGTTCCCAGCGCTGCGACTGCGGCCCCCAGCTTCAGCGGGCCATGGAGCTGATCGCCCAAGAGGGACGGGGGGCGATCGTCTACCTCGATCAGGAAGGGCGGGGCATCGGGCTGCTCAACAAACTCCGGGCCTACGCGCTTCAGGACGCCGGCGCGGACACGGTCCAGGCCAACGAGCGGCTCGGTTTCGCGCCCGACCTGCGCAACTACGGTATCGGGGCGCAGATCCTCCGCGATCTGGGGCTCTCCTCCATCCGGGTGATGACCAACAACCCGCGAAAGCTGGTCGGACTGGAGGGCTACGGCCTTCAGATCGTCGAGCGGGTGCCGCTCATCGCCGACCCCAACCGCGAGAACCGAACGTACCTCCAGGTCAAGCGCGACAAGCTCGGTCACCTCCTCGCCCACTGAATCGTGTCTGAATTCTCTCCCCGCCTCCGCCGGCCCGGGCGGGTGGCGATCCTCGTCAGCCGCTACAACGAGCTCGTCACCGCCCGGCTGCTGGAAGGCGCGCTCGCCTGCTGCGCCGAAGCGGGCATCGGGCGCGACGAGGTCGACGTGGTCTGGGTCCCCGGCGCCTTCGAGCTCCCGGTGGCGGCGGCGGCGGCGGCGGACACCGAGCGCTACGCCTGCCTGGTGGCCCTCGGCGCGGTGATTCGGGGCGAGACCCCGCACTTCGAGTACGTGGCGGGCGAAGCCGTGCGCGGCCTGGGCGAGGTTGCGATTCGCCATCGATTGCCGGTGGGGCTCGGCGTGTTGACGGTGGAAAGCCTGGAGCAGGCCGCCGACCGGGCGGGTGGAACTGCCGGCAACAAGGGACACGAGGCCGCCGCCGCCGCGATCGGCGCGGCCGACGTCATCGCCCAGCTTCGGGCCCGACATGCTGCGGGTTGAGACCAAGAGCCGGGCCCGCGCGCTTCAGCTTCTCTACGCCTGGGAGATGCAGGGCGAGCCGCCGATGTCCGCGGTGGCAACCGGGCTTTCCCGCCTGACCGGCCCCGAGCCGCGGATCCTGGATCGTGCCGAGGCACTCGCGACCGGTGTGATCTCCGACGTCGGCACTCTCGACGCCGAAGCTGCCCGCGCGGCGGAGCACTGGCGCCTGAGCCGAATCGCGGTGGTCGAGCGGAACATCCTCCGGCTCGGCATCCACGAGCTGCGCCGCGGCGAGGTGCCGCCCAAGGTCGCCATCGACGAGGCGGTTCGGCTGGCCCACTGGTTCGGCGGCGCCCGCGCTCCGGGGTTCGTGAATGGCGTGCTCGACGGAATCGCCCGGGCGATGGGACGGCTGTGAGGGGGAGCGGCTATCGGCTATCGGCTA
>JACCSE010000528.1 GCA_013813145.1 Gemmatimonadales bacterium | reverse complement strand
GTCGCAGAAGGCGCAGCTCGCGACTATCGGGGCCGCGTTCGCGGCGCTGCTCAGCGTGTTCAACATCGCCGGCCGCATCAGCTGGGCGTCGCTCTCGGCCTACCTCGGCCGGAAGCGGACCTACGCCGTCTTCTTCGCCCTGGGCACCGTGCTGTACGCGCTGGCTCCCTGGGCCGGACGGCTGGGCAGCGTGGCGCTCTTCGTCGTGTTGTTCTGCGTCATCCTCACCATGTACGGCGGCGGGTTCGCGACCATTCCCGCGTACCTGGCCGACATCTTCGGCACCCAGTTCGTCGGAGCGATCCACGGCCGGCTGCTCACGGCCTGGTCCGCGGCCGGCATCCTCGGGCCGGTGCTGGTCAACTATCTCCGCGAGTACCAGATCGACCGCGGCGTCCCGGCGGCGCAGGCGTACAACGTGACCATGTACGTGCTCGCTGCCTTGCTCGTCGCGGGGTTCCTCTGCAACCTTGCCATCCGCCCGGTGGCGGAGCGCTGGTTCATGTCGGACGCGGAGGTGGAGCGGGAGCGGGCGTCGCTCCGGCGGGTAATTGCATAAAGTACATCGAGGCTGAATATTGATTCCGCGTTGCCCTGGAGTGTGAACGATGGCTGAAAGCGACAGGGCGGCGATGCCCGCCTCGGGAAGCTGGCTCCTGGTGGCGCTGGCCTGGCTCGCGGTCGGGCTTCCGCTGATGTGGGGGATCTGGACGACGCTTCAGAAGGCAGTCGTGCTTTTCCGCTAGCGGCGGCCGGGAAGCCAGCCAGAGCCGCTAAGGCGACGCAAGTCTTTGCATCTGGGTTACTTGTACTACCCTACCCGGCCTCGGCCGACCTCCGCCCGTCCGGCGGGGACTTGACGGCGAGCACCGGCGACCCAGATTGTAACCCCGTCAACCACATAGTGCTCCGCAATGCTTCAGCGCCCCGGATGGCGCACGGCCGCGGCCGGTGACGGCACCGATCGCATCGTTCCAGCGCAGCAGGTGGACTGCAAGTCGGTGCAGTTCGAGTGCCCGGATCTCTCTCCAGGAGAGTGCCTATGACGATGGGCTCGGGTCGGCCGATGCCGCCGGTGGCGCGGGTTCCGTCACGCTCGGAGGCCGCGAAAGGGATTGTCGGGACCAGCGACTGATTGGCCAGTACCGGCCGGTAGGGTCCCGCTGACCGGGTCCCGTGCCGGCTGCATTGTTGGGAACCATGTTGCGCGAACGAAGGAAGTGAAGGAACAGGCGACAACGTGCCGATCGCCTACGTGGGAGGATTCCTGGCCGCGCGGGAACGGGCCAGGCGGCGGAGCGGGCCTGCTGCCAGCAGGAGCTCCGAGCGCAGCGACAGGGCTGCGAATGGACCGGCGAGTCGGCCGGTCTCGCCGGGCTGACCCGGGAGCGGCGCCGGAGCGGCGTCCGAACGCGGTCCGAGGTGGTGGTGCAGGCATTCGTCCCGGAGGTTGACTGTCGTTGGCGGTCATTTCTTCACCCAGGGAGACGCACCTATGAAGCGAGTCGCACTGTTGTGCTTGGGTCTGGCGTTCGGAGCGGCGACAGCCGTGGAAGCCCAGCTCACGATGCAAATGAGCAACGGCTGGAGCTTCACCTTCGCCGGAAACGTGAACGCGTTCTTCGTCTACACCGATGTGAGCGAGGGGGGGACGGTGGGCGCTCCGGGCGGACTCGTCGCGGCCAGCGACGCCCTCGGCAAGGGCGTCAGCAACATCCGCACCGGCCTTCTTCCCGCCTTCGCCGTCCTGGACGCCAAGGGGAAAGAAGGGGAGACGGATGTGGGCGTGCACTTCGGCTTCGCTCCGCAGATCCAGTGCGGCTTCGACGACTCGCGCGCCGGGACATCGGGCAGCAGCGTCAACTCCCAGGGGCACGACTGCTTCGGCGCTCAGATCGACATGCGGCAGGTGTTCCTGACGGTCGGCGGGAGCTGGGGTCAGATCCTCGCGGGCCGGGAATTGGGCCTTTATCAGAGGCAGAACATCCTCACCGACCAGACGCTCTTCGGTGTGGGCGGTATCGGCACCGGGGTGGGCAATGAATTCGGCGCTGGCACCACGCTCGGGCGCATCGGCCTGGGCTATGTTTACCCGCAATTCAAGGCCCAGATGACCTACAGCACGGTCGCGGGCCGGCCCTTCCAGCTTTCTGTCGGCGTCTTCCAGCCAGCTCAGAATCCGCCGTTCACGACCATCCAGCTCCCGCGTCTCGAGGCCGAGGGCGTGTGGAGCCAGGGAAACACCAAGCTGTGGGCGAGCGGGCTCTTGCAGCGCAATTCCACCCCGGATGTGGGAGGTGGGGACGAGAGCGCCACGGCTTGGGGCGGGGCGGGAGGCGCCCGGTTCGGCAGCGACATGTTCTCGGTCACCGCGTCCGGGTACTACGGTCAGGGGATCGGCACCACCTTCATGTTCCTTGGGGGTGCGACGAGTACCACCGGAGCGGGCGGGAGCGACAATTTGCGGAAGTCCTACGGCGGGATCGGCCAGATCACGGTCACCCCGGCCAACAGCAAGGTCACCCTGGCCGGAAGCTGGGGCATCAGCATCCTCAGTGCGGCCGACACCGAGACCGATTTCAAGACCAAGAACTGGCTTGCCTCCGGTGGCATTTACTACCAGGCCACCAAGTCGCTCAAGGTCGTCGGTGAGTTCAATTACGCCGTGACCAGCGACGACGTGGATACCTCCGACGACAACAAGGAGATCGCGCCCGCGTTTGGACTCATGTTGTTCTTCTAGGCTTCACGTTCCCTCGAACACCGCGGCGGCCTTCCTTGCGGGAGGCCGCCGTCGTTATGCCCCCTCCGTCCGACCGGGTGTAGATTGCACCGCCGCGACCTCACTCCCAGCGAAAGGCAGATCGCTCATGAGTTCCCGTCTCCCGCTCTTCGGCGCCGCGCTCCCCTCGCTGCTGCTCGGGGCAGGCCTCGCCGGCTGCGTCGGCGGGGCTCTGGCGTCCACCGTTTCGAGGACCAGCCCTGCCGCTCCCCCTGACGCGTTTACGTGCATCCAGGAGCAGCTCAAGAAGGCCGGATTCAGGCGATCCTCCTACGACACGGACGCGCTCCGCGTCACCGGCCAGAAGTTCAACGAGTCGGCGCGCCGCTCGGACGTACAGTTTCGGCGGCTGGTGGACCGAGTGGAGTTCGAGGTGTCGCCCGATTCCGGCGGTGTCACCAGGCTGACGGCCGAGGCCGCGACCTTTGCCGAGCGCATGACGCACCGCGGGCCGACGGAGGAGCAGGAGAAGACTTCCGAGATTGCTCGCGCGGCCGCCGATACGGTGCTCGAACGGTGCAGCACGCCAGTGGATTCCACTCAGGTGCCGGGCTAGCTTTCGCGGAGATCCGCGAACCTCGGAGAGTGAAAGTGGCGGCACCGCTGGTACAACTGACTCGGTCCCCGCTTCCGTCGCCCGGCGGTCCCTCCGACGGTCCGACACCGGCGCGGAAGCCGGCATGGCTCAAGGTGCGAGCGCCCGGTGGCCCCAACTACACCCACATCAAGAGCCTGATGCGCAAGCTCGGGCTCCACACGGTGTGCGAGGAGGCGCGTTGCCCCAACCTCGGGGAGTGCTGGGAGCACAAGGCCGCGACCTTCATGATCCTGGGCGACGTCTGCACCCGGAACTGCACCTACTGCGCGGTTGCCCACGGCACGCCGACCGCGTTCGATCCGCTGGAGCCGGTGCGGCTGGCGGAGGCGGTGGAGCGGATGGGGCTGGCGCACGTGGTGATCACGTCGGTGGACCGGGACGATCTGCCCAACGGCGGCGCCGAGGCGTTCGCCGGCTGCATCACCGAGATCCGCCGGCGCCTGCCGGAGACCACGGTCGAAGTCCTGATTCCCGACTTCAAGGGATCCGAGCGGGCGCTCCGGATCGTGATGAACGCGCGGCCCGATATCCTGAACCACAACCTGGAAACCGCCGAGCGGCTGTACCGGCTGGCCCGCCCGGGCGGCCGCTACGGTCGGGCGCTCCGGCTGCTGGCGAATGCTCGTGCAATGGATGCCGACGGGCTGACCAAATCGGGGATCATCCTCGGCATGGGTGAGGAGTGGGACGAGGTGCTGGTCTGCATGCGGGATCTCCGCCGGAGCGACGTGAACATCCTCACCCTGGGACAGTATCTCCGCCCCTCCGACTCGCACCTCCCGGTGGCGCGGTACTACACGCCGGACGAGTTCGCCGAGCTGCGGGAGCTGGGGATGGCGATGGGATTCTCCCACGTGCAGTCGAGCCCGCTCACCCGCTCGTCCTACCACGCCTGGGAGCAGGCGAAGGCTGCAGGCCCGCGTCCTGAGCGGAGCGCGGGAGCTCTCGAGGTGCTCGCCTGATGGCAACCCGGGCCCGGCCTCGTCCACGCGGTGGCCTCGATCCCGCGCGCGCTGACGAGTACCGCACCTGGCTCAGGCAGATGCTGCTCATCCGCCGGTTCGAGGAAAAGGCGGGAGAGGCGTACAGTCTGGGCAAGATCGGCGGGTTCTGCCACCTGTACATCGGGCAGGAGGCGGTGGCGGTGGGCAGCCTCGCCGCACTGGGGCCGGAGGACTACATCACCTGCTCCTACCGCGAGCACGGCCATGCGCTGGCCCGAGGGATATCGGCCCGCGAGGTGATGGCCGAGTTGTTCGGCAAGGCCGCCGGGTGCTCCGGCGGGAAGGGTGGCTCCATGCACCTCTTCGACGCCCAGCTCGGCTTTCTCGGCGGCCATGGCATCGTGGGCGCGCACATCCCCCTGGCCACCGGGATGGCGTTCGCCGCGAAGTACCGGAAGACCGACCAGGTGGCGGTGTGCTACTTCGGCGAGGCGGCGGTCAACAACGGGGCCTTCCACGAGGCGCTCAACATGGCCGCGCTCTGGAAGCTTCCGGCAGTCTACATCTGCGAGAACAACCGCTACGGGATGGGCACGGCGCTGGAGCGGGCGAGCGCGATCTACGACATCTCGGAACGGGCCTGCTCCTACGACATGGCCAACGAGGTGGTGGACGGGCAGGACGTGCTGGTGATGCACGCGGCGATGGAGCGCGCGGTGCAGCGCGCCCGCACCGACAAGCATCCCACCCTGCTCGAGGTGCGGACCTACCGGTTCATGGGCCACTCGATGTCGGACCCGATCCACGGCCACTACCGGACCCGCGAGGAAGTCGAGGACCAGCGCAAGCGCGATCCGATCGCCGTCTGGTCCCAGCGGCTCATCGCCGACGGGCTGATGGAGGAGGACGCGGTGAAGGCGTTGGACAAAAAGATCCTTCAGGAAGTCGAGGACGCGTACGCGTTCGCGGAGGAAGCGGCGGATCCGGAGCCGGAGGCGTTGTATGCGGACGTCTATGCGGAGGAGAAGGGGTGACGGGTTGTCATCCTGAGCGAAGCGAAGGAGACATGACCACAGGCATGCCCCCTTCGCTTCGCTCAGGGTGACACAGCTGACCCCCAAACATTGATCGCAACCATGCCCACCCACACCTACCGCGACGCCCTCAACCAGGCCCTGCGTGAAGAAATGCAGCGCGACGCCGACGTCTTCCTCATGGGGGAAGAGGTCGGGGTCTACCAGGGTGCGTACAAAGTCAGCCGGGGGTTGCTCGACGAGTTCGGGCCGATGCGCGTGGTGGACACGCCGATCACCGAGCTCGGCTTCGCCGGGGTGGGGATCGGTGCCGCGATGGTCGGCCTGCGACCGGTGATCGAGTTCATGACCTGGAACTTCGCCCTGCTGGCCATCGACCAGCTGGTGAATTCGGCGGCGAAGATGCGGTACATGTCGGGGGGACAGGTGGGAGTGCCCGCGGTATTCCGCGGGCCCGGCGGGTCGGCGCTCCAGCTGGCAAGTCAGCACTCGCAGGCGTTCGAGAGCTACTACGCCCATATCCCCGGCCTCAAGGTCGTCATGCCGGCCACGCCGGCGGACGCGAAGGGTCTCCTGAAGAGTGCCATCCGAGACGACAATCCGGTGGTGTTCATCGAGGGCGAGATGCTCTACAACACCAAGGGAGAGGTGCCCGAGGGCGAGCACGTCGTCCCGCTCGGCCGCGCCGACGTCAAGCGGGCCGGCGCCGAGGTCACGGTGATCTGCCACTCGAAAACCGTGGCGGTCGCGCTCAAGGCCGCTGAGCAGCTCGCCGCCGAGGGCGTGGACGCGGAGGTCATCGACCTCCGCACTATCCGGCCGCTCGACACCGAGACGATCCTCGAGTCCGTCGGCAAGACCCACCGTTGTGTCGTGGCAGAGGAGGGATGGCCCTTCGCGGGCATCGGCGCGCAGGTGGTGGATACCATCCAGCGCGAGGCCTTCGACGAGCTGGATGCTCCGATCCTCCGCGTGACCGGCGCGGACGTCCCCATGCCCTACAACAAGCAC
>JACCSE010000476.1 GCA_013813145.1 Gemmatimonadales bacterium | reverse complement strand
GTTGAGCACCGAGTCGGGCCGAGGGCCGCGCTCCCGCCTGAGGCTGTCGAGGATGGTCCGGATACGGGCGGCCTGCTCTGCGGTCGGCTCGCCCGGGGTGGAGCCGGCCCCCTCCGGCCGCATCACCCGGTTGAACGCGCGGAGGGAGTCATGGTCCAGGGTCTCGGGCGCCATTCCGTCGTGGTCGTTGTGGGCGCCGATCGCCACGAACTGATGGCGCAAGGCAGGGTCGCCGCCGCGCAGGATGGCGACCACGTTGCGGGCCGGCTCCGGGGTGGGGGAGTCCACGAAGCGGATCGCGCCCTGTGCAATCCGGCCCGGCGCGCCCGGCTGGAGGGACGCCGGTGACCCGCCCAGCAGCGCCTCGGCGGCGCGGGACGTGGCATACATGAAGGTCGGAGTTTCCGGCCCCGCGGAGGAGGAATGGCTGGCCGGGAGCTGGGCGCTGGGCTCACGGAGCTCGAGCCGCTCCGAGGAGCCGATCGCGTCGGCGGTGGCGACCACGATGCCGGCGGCGGAACCAAACCGCTCGGTGGTCACCGCGCGGTTGACGCTGCCGGCCGGCGTGCCGTCCGCGGCCGCGGCCACGGTGATCACCACCAGCTTCCCGGCGGCGTTCTCCCTTGGAATCAGGTCGTCCCCTGCTTCGCTCCAGCGCCCGCCGTACACCGCCGGGACCCCGTCTATGGGTCGCGCGCCCCTCCCCTGGTCCCGCGGAATGAGATCGTCCCAGGCCTCGAGAGTCGTCCCCGCGACCGTAATACCTGACTTCGGGTCGAGCGTACGCTGGGTGAGGGGAACCGCCTGGAAGTAGCTCCCGTCCTCACCCGCCGGCTCGAGGCCTAGGCGGCGGGCCTCGGCGGCCAGGTAGTCGGTCGCCTTGATCCCGCCGGGTGTGCCGGACCGGCGCCCCTGCATCGAATCGTCGGCGTAAATGAACAGCCGGACGCGGAGGTCGGCCGGTTCGATCGCCGGCAGTGTCGCCACCGCTGGGGCGGCGCTTTCGGCTGTCCGGCCGGGGGAGCCGCACGCGGTCAGGACGGCGAGCGAGGCGTAGAGTGAAGCACGAGGCACGAGGGGGTCTCCGTCAGGGTGGCGAGCGGGAAAGTTCGCCCGATCCTACGGCGGGCTCAACCGCGGGGTTTCCGCTCCCCCCTTTACCTTGGCGCTCTCCGGGCGCATCATATCTGCGCTCACGCGCTTCACTTCCGCCCACAGCCTCAGATGGAGACCGCCATGGCCCTGGCCGATCGTGTGAAGCAGATCCTGCTCGCCCCCAAGGAAGAATGGGTGGTGATCGACCGGGAGCCCGCCACGGTGGCGAGTCTCTACACCGGCTACATCCTGCCCCTGGCGGCCATCGGGCCGGTGGCCCAGGCGATCGGGTACTCGGTGTTCGGGATGAACGTCCCCTTCATGGGCACCTATCGCACGCCGATCGGCTCGGCCATCACCAGTGCGGTCGTGGCCTATGTGCTGACGCTCGCCGGGGTTTACGCCCTTGCGCTCGTCATCGACGCGCTCGCCCCCACCTTCAACGGCACCAGGAACCGGATCCAGGCGCTCAAGCTGGCGGCCTATTCCAGTACCGCGAGCTGGCTGGCCGGGATCTTCGCGCTGATTCCGGGGCTCCGCATCCTCACGATCCTCGGGCTCTACAGTCTTTACCTGCTGTACCTGGGCCTGCCGGTCCTGATGAAGTCGCCGCCGGAGAAGGCGCTGGGGTACACGGTGGTGATCGTGCTGGCGGCGATCGTGCTGTTCATGCTGATCGGGCTGGTGGCGGGGCGGTTTTTGACGGGGCCGATGGGGTGAGCCCCAGAGCTTCGTTGAAGCGCCCGCAACTGACCGGCATCATCGTCGCGCTGCTGCTGGTGGACTGTGTCCTGCTCGGCCTCTATTTCACCCGCCGAGGACGCGAGGCCGCCGAAACCTGGCGGATTCCGGCGGCGCAAGAGCGTGTCGCCGGCGCGTTCGCCGCCCTGGAGCGGCAAGGACTGGGTGCTTCGCTCGACTCGTTGGAGCATGCGGCGGCCCAGGACAGCACGGTGTTGCGCGACGGCCATCAGTTGGCACACGCCCTGGGCCGCCGGGCGCTCGACCGCGCACGTGGCGACGCGTCGGTCATAGGCGAGTGCAGGCCGATCTTCGCATCAGGCTGCTATCACGGGGTGGTCGAATCATTCCTGCAGGCCACCGGGCGGATCGACATGGCCGAGCTGGAGCGGATGTGCTTCGTCGCGGGCAGCGAAGAACGACCCGCGCCGGTGTACGAATGCATGCACGGTTTAGGGCACGGGGTGCTCGGCGCTGTTCGCCTCGACGTCTGGCCCGCGCTGCACCACTGTGACGCCCTGTCGAGGCCCCGTTTCGCCGCCTCCTGCCGGGAGGGCGTGTTCATGGAGGCTATCAACTCGGCCGTGAGCCAACCGCATGCTGGTCCTGGTCATGCAG
>JACCSE010000420.1 GCA_013813145.1 Gemmatimonadales bacterium | reverse complement strand
CAGCTCGACTCTCGGTGGCGGCAGATTCGCCTGCGCCAGCACCGGGGAGCCACCTCCCAACAGAAGCACGAGCCACCACCCCGGCCTCGCAAAGCGGACCATGGGCGCTCCTCTTCATACCAGATGTGGAACGGTGGGCACCTCCGTGCTGGACGACGCAGGTTGGCGTGTGAATAAGTGAAAATGAGGGAGAGTGAGCGGAGAGGTCAAGTGCGGCATGTCAACGGGCGTTGGGACATCGGCTTAGCCGGCGGGCCGAGCTGGTCGGGTGGATCCCGAACCGAGCCCGCCAGGAGCCGGACCGGGCAGGGGATGGCACGGGTCGGGCGATTTGGAGTAACATACAGGATCCGATCCTCGGCCCCTGCCGTCTCGGCCCGCTTTCCTCGCCCGCAAGAAAGAAGGTTGCTCCATGACCTCGCACCTGGCTCACATCGAACGATCGAACCGAAAGGACTTGGAGCGCGTGGAAGTACAGGTGACCATCACGGAAATGAGTGCGGGGCGGCAGTCCTGGAGCGGGGAGTTCATGTCGCGCAGCGCCGACGGCATTCTCCCGAACGAGCGACTCGCGCTCACCTTGGATACCGGGCAGAAGGGGACCGCGAGAGTGAGCGAGACTCGCTTCGACAGCCGGACTCCGGACGCCACCATCGTTCATTTCACCGGCACCGGCCCGCTGGCGTAACCCGGCAGTCGATGACGCAGCCCCTCGCTGACCCCGTCTTCGAGCCGCTCCGCGGTTACCGCGAGTATCCGCCGGAGGAGATGGAGACCCGGAGCCGCGGGTTCGCGTCCGAGATGCAACGCCGCCGCACGACCCGGCAGTTCAGCGAGCGAATGGTTCCTCGGGCGGTCATCGAGGCCTGCCTCGAAACCGCGGGCACCGCTCCGAGCGGGGCGCATCTACAGCCGTGGCACTTCGTGGTGGTGACTGACCCTACCCTCAAGCGGCGGATCCGCGTGGCGGCCGAGCGGGCGGAGGAAGAGTTCTACGCAACCGCGCCGGCGGAATGGCTCGCTGCCCTGGCGCCGCTGGGCACCGACGCCTGCAAGCCATACCTGGAGGCTGCGCCGTACCTCATCGCCGTCTTCGCGGAGCGATACGGCCTCACCGACACCGGCGAGCGGCGGGCGCACTACTACGTCAACGAGTCGGTGGGGATCGCGACCGGATTCCTCCTGGCCGCGCTGCATCACGCAGGCCTGGTGGCTCTGACCCACACTCCCAACCCGATGGGCTTTCTCAGCGAGCTGCTCGAGCGCCCAGCCAACGAGCGACCGATCATGCTGATCGTCACCGGGTACCCCGCGAGCGATGCCCGGGTGCCCTCTCTCCATCGTAAGGCGATGGGGGAGATAGCCACCTTCCGCTGACCGCCGCGGGAGCGATTCCACCTCGATCAATGAACTTCGCCTGTCTGGGTCATCACTACCGAGGGACCTTCTTCGCAGCTCCCCGGAAGCACGCCAGCAAGGGGCGCTCGGGATGAAGTAGGTCGGTTAACCCAGCCACGTGAAGCTCACCAGTGAGCACGAGGTTCCCAATGTGCCGAAACATCAAGCGTCTAAGAGCGCCAGGTCACCTGCCAAGCGATGAGGAGCTGCACGACGCGGCCCTTCAGTTCGTTCGGAAGATCAGTGGGTTCCGGGTTCCCTCGCGCGCGAACCGGATAGCGTTCGAGACCGCGGTCGGGGAAGTGGCAGGCGCGGCGCGCACGCTGTTCCAATCCTTGGAGTCCGCTGGAGACCGCCACCCCGTATCATCCTGAGCGCTCCGCTCAGGATGACATGCGACCGACTGCTGACCCATCTCAACTTTTCGACCGCAGCCTTCTTCCCTCCCCCACCCGCATCGTGATCCCTTTCCCGTCGGCCCATTCCAGCAGCGGGATCAGATACTTCCGGCTGATGCCGAGCCGGTCGCGCAGGGCGCCCGGAGCGATGTCGGAGTGGCTGCCCACCTCGGTCAGCGTAGTGATGAAGCGATCGAGAGCTCCGCGGGCGTAGTAGCGGTCCCGCTCCACCGCCTCGACCCGCCCGCTGGCGGCGGCGAGCCTCAGCATGGCGGCGACGTCGCGCCGCCCCGTCTCCCGCTCCAATTCGGGAAGGCTCGGCGGGCTCAGGGATGCCTCCTCGAGAATCCGAACGATGCGGTCGATCTCGGCGTCCCCGCCTTCGACCCGGGGCGCGAAGCCTGCCAGCGCGACGAGCCCGTCCACCCGGCGGATTCTACCCGAGCCGCGAAGGTCGGCGAGCACCGCCTCGGCGACGTCGTCCGGCGTCCGCAGCGAGCGGCGGAGCGTCTCCAGCGGCATGCCGCGGTCGCTCGGGTGCGATCGGTGGTACTGACGTACCGTAGCGAGCGCTTGGGCAGCCTTGCCTTCTAGGATGGCAGTCGCGACCCAGTGAGATCCGACCAGTCGGGCGTTAGGCTCGTCCCTGGCCACCTCCTCCGCCGTCCGCGGCGGCGGGCCCAGGAGGATGGGGAGGATTGCGGCAGAGATTCCGGTGGGCCGCCGCTCGAGCAAGGAGCGGAAGCGCTCGCCGGGCTTGCCGGCGCCCAGGCCTGCCGGCCAGAGCACTCGGCGTCGGGGCGGTAGGGGATCGAGCACCCGTCCTCCGCCGATCGTCGTCACGGGGCTATAGCTCCGGAGCACGAAGCGGTCGCCTCCGCGGGCGACGATCGGCTGTTCCAGTGCCAGCCGTGCCACGCCGGTCCCGCCAGGCTCGATCGGTGCCCGCGGGAGCACCCTCGCCATCACCTCCGCGGTACCGAGATGCAACCGCACGCGGGAGCGGCTGCCGAGCGGGCGCGGTGCGGCCCGCCCGAGCGCCACTTCGGCGTCGATGGCCGTCGTCGGCATCCAGGCGAATCCCTCCTGCACCAGGATCGCTCCTCGCCGCGCACCCTCACGGGCGAGACCTGCAACGCCTACCGCGGTGCGGGCTCCTGGCGCGCTCCGCCCCACCGAAGTCCCGTGGATCTCGATGGAGCGCACCCGTCCACTCCCGCCCGTGGGCAGCAGCAGGACGGCGTCTCCCAGGGCGATCTGGCCGGACCAGGCGGTGCCGGTGAGCACGGTCCCGACGCCGGCAACTGAGAAGGCCCGATCCACCGGAAGCCGAAAGAGGTCGTCCGCCGGCCGCACGGCCACCGTCGCGGCCAGGGCCGAGAGCCGTGCGCGGAGCGTCTCGATTCCCTGCCCCGTCCTGGCTGAGACGGCGATCGGCGACTCGAATGCCACTGGCGAGAGCGCCAGCCGTTCGGCCAGCTCCGCCGCAACCAGCTCCACCCACTCCGGATCGGCCAGATCGGCCTTGGTGACGACCGGGATGCCGGCCGGTACCGCCAGTTGCTCCAGAATGCCGAGGTGCTCCTCGGTCTGCGGCATGATCCCCTCGTCCGCCGCCACGACGAGCAGGGCGAGGTCGATGCCGGAAGCGCCGGCCACCATCGTGCGCACGAAGTCCTCGTGGCCGGGCACGTCCACCACGCCCGCGATGATTCCGTTGCCGAGGTCGAGCGGGGCGAAGTTGAGATCGATGGTAATTCCCCGGCGCCGCTCTTCCGCCAGCCGATCCATGGCCCGCCCGGTGAGCGCCGTGACCAGCGCGGACTTGCCGTGGTCAATGTGGCCCGCCGTCCCGAGGATCACGCCGCCCTCCAGGGCCGGCGGAGCCAGAACTCGAGGGCGGGGAGCTCAGCCCCTTCACCCAGATGATACCGGATGTAGCGGGCCAGGAGCCGCCGGTGGGACTCGGCGTGGCGGACGTCGAGCGCCGGAAGCGCCGCGTCCGGATCGAGCAGGGCGGCGAGATCGGCACGCGCCGCCGCCGGAAGCTGGGTCGCCCCGTGCTGGGC